>NZ_JBNUPF010000007.1:0-81123 GCF_050409565.1 Facklamia sp. P12955 | reverse complement strand
TAGTTTTATCCCGCAAATTTTTAAAATTTCAGGACATTTTCATTTACGGTTGACAATTTTTTTGTAAAGATAGTCAAAGTTTTAAATCAGGAGTAGTTGTCAAATTTGAAGAAAGATTGATGAAATTTAGTAAAAACCTTTATAAATTTTGATAATTAAGCATTCTAAGGTCGTTGGCTCTTGATTTATGGTAAAGTATAATTGTAGACGAAACATAGTATTTAAGGAGGTTATCAAGATGTTTAAGAGAAAAAATATTTTATCATTTGTTTTAGTGAGCAACCTATTGGCAGTACCAATATTTCAAACCCAAGAAGTTTTAGCTCAAGTTGAAACGCAAGCACAAGAAAATTTTGTAGAGCCTACTTTTAATATTTTTTTACAAGTAGATGAGAATGTCCCCCAAGCTCAAAAAGAGATTTCCTATGATATTATTGATATAGCAAGTCAAGAGGTTGTTTATTCTTATCGTAGTGACAATACTGAACAGCAACCAATTGAATTGACTGCTGGTGAATATATCTTCCGTTTATATGATGACGGGAAGTTTCAAAGGGGAGGACAATCAGTTCGACCTTATCAAGTTCAAATCGTTCAAGAAAAACAAGAGAAGGCTGATGAAATTGCTGAGGATTCAGGAGAAATTGTTGAGTTGGCCGATCAAACGATAGTATATGATTATGCCTTTATAATTGACGGCAATTATTTAGAAACACCTCCGATTTTTAACATTTATTTAGTCGGTGATCAAGTTCAAAACCCTCAAGTACCAAAGATTGAATCACCAACTGCAGACAGTGGTCAAGAAACTGATAATAGTGAAGAAAACAGTCAAACAGAAGTTGCTGGCGAATTAGGAAACGTTAATGTAATTCTTAAGGACAGTGTGGGTAATGTCGTTCCGAATGTAGGAATAGTGATCAATGGGCAGGAAGTTTTAACCGATGAACAAGGGATCGCTCAATTTCAAGAAGTTCCTACTGGTAACTATGTAATGAATTTTGGTCGATTACCAGAAGCAATGTCAGGATATGAAATTGAAGAAAATGTTGAGATTTACTCAGGTCAAACTTACGACTTTCCTTTGATATTGTCAGGTGTTATCGAAGATTCAACAACTTCTCAAACAACTGTAGAAGCTAAAGCTGATTTACAAATCGAAGTATATGATCAAGAGGAAGCACCGGTTGAAGGAGTTAAGATTGAATTGACCAAACGGGATGATCCTCAATTTAAACAAGAATTAGTATCCGACCAATTAGGTGTCGCTCAAGCTTCTGATATTCCCACTGGCAATTACCAATATCAAGTAATCGAAACACCGGAAACACATTCAGCTCAAGGAACATTATTAGAAACACAAGTTTCTGCTAATGAAGAAAATCGTCAAGTAATTGGTATTACCAAGTTAGACCAAGTAGGTCAACTGAATATCTTAGTTACCGATACTCAAGGTCAAGCAATTCCCCAAGCTGAAGTTCAAGTGTTAGACCAAGTTTATACGACTGATGACAATGGCTCTATCTTTATTGATTCATTGCCAGTGGGTGATTACGATGTTACCTTGGTGACGACTTCAGGAAATGCTGATTTAGAGTCCAATGTTCAAAGGGTTGAAGTTTCAGTTAATCAGCCTACGGATTTAACATTTGAAATAGAAGAGCCGACTACAACAATGGAACCGACTACAACTGCTGAACCTACTACAGAAGAGCCAACTACGACGACACAGGATCCCAAAGCGGTTTTGACGATTAAAGTTCAAGATCAAAAGGCTGAAGCGGTAGAAGGTGTGAGCATACGCTTAATCAATACTGAAGATGGCCAAGAACAGGAAATAACGACTGATAGTCAAGGTCTAGCCTCAGCTAGTGATCTTGCTCTAGGTAACTACCAATACCAAGTCAGTCAAACCCCTGAAGGATATGTAGCCCAAGGCAATCTAATAGATGTAGCTGTAGAAAATGAAGCGCCAGAGTTACAAGCTGTGACTATTCAAAAAGAAGCTGAGGTGGGTCAAGTTTCAATAGCTGTCAGCAATAGTCAAGGTCAAGCTGTTGCAAATGTGCAAATGCAAATTGGCGAGTTGACTGTTGAAACTAACAAGAATGGAATAGCTTTAATTGAAGAAGTGCCTGTAGGCAGTTATGAAGTCCAGTTTGTTTCTATTCCTGAAGTTTACCGTGCAGATCAATTCTCTCCAGAAACGATTGAAGTGGTTGCAAACCAAAAAGTTGAACTAGCTTATCAGTTGGAAGAAAATGTTACGACTGATGAGCCTTCAACTACGCCAGAGCCGACAACCACAACTGAAGAAGTGATTACATCAATAGAGCCAACAACTACGACACTAGCATCAACTACACAAGAGTCAACTACCACAACTGTTGAGGAAACGACTGTTACCGAAGAAGCGACCGTTCCTGAAATGGTCTTTAAGGACTTAGAAAATGGAGGACAAGTCCTCTTAACCAAGGCAGACGCTAAAAATGTGGAGAAGGTTCTTATTCAAAAAGTTGATTTAAATGCCGCTAATCTCCCTTCTGAATTGAAAGGTAAAGATTTTGTAGCTTATGAAATCAAAGCTTTTAATCAAAACGGTAGTGAAATAAAATTGGAAAATCCAACAATAATCAAACTTCCTACCCGTCCAATTAATAGTCAACTTTTAGCCATGAAAGTTATGGGCCAACAAGTTGAAGGATTAAAAGTACGCCTTAACCGAGAAACAGCCACTGTTGAAAGCAAAGGCCTTGGTATTGTAGCCTTAGTATACAAAGACGCCAAAACTGATCAATCAACAACCACTCAAACTCAAGAGGATGGGAAAGCAGTTGTTGTTAAAAAGTCAACCGATCGTAAAGAAGCTGAAAAAGGCAATTTACCAACAGCTGGTGAAACAACTTCAAAAGTGATTTACTTAGTCGCAGGCATTTTAGTAGTTGGGGGAGCACTACTGATTGCTCTAAGAAAAAGAAATCAATTTAAAGACAAATAGATTTTTGAAAACAATCCCTAATATTTTTAGGGGTTGTTTTTTGTGTCTAACAAATCTAATAAATGTTAGATAATTGGGTGATGAGTAAATAAGAGTATGCTAAAATTGAGAGTGTGAATAGTAGAGGAGGCTTAACATGGATACACAACTTATGTTTGGATACGGCTCACAAGCGGTTGGATTAAGCTTAGACAAGTTAAATCGACATGGTCTTATAGCGGGAGCGACCGGAACGGGTAAAACGGTTACCTTAAAAGTTATAGCTGAACAGCTAAGTTTAGCTGGCATACCTGTGTTTTTATCAGATATTAAAGGCGATTTGATATCTTTGGCTGAGATGGGTAGTTCTCAAGCATTTATTGAAAGATTACAAGCCACTCACTATGAAAATTATGATAATCAAGCTTTTCCTATCGAACTGTGGGATGCCCATGGGCAATCAGGGCTGCCACTGAGAGTTACTGTTTCAGAAATGGGACCCATTTTATTAGCCAACCTATTAGGTTTAAATGAGACACAAACTAGTATTTTGAATGTGGTTTTTTCGGTAGCAGACGAAAAAGGGCTTTTATTGATTGACTTAACAGATTTAAGAGCAATGCTAAATTTCGTAGGCGAACATGCCAAAGAATTAAGCGGTAGTTATGGGAATATTTCCAAAGCATCCATTGGTGTTATTTTGCGCAGTATTGTAGTTTTAGAACAGCAAGGAGCTGATGCTTTTTTTGCTGAGCCTAGTCTAGAGATTGAAGATTTATTAAGGGTAGATGAATCAGGAAAAGGCATTATAAACATTTTGAATGCCAGCAAGCTCTATCAAACTCCCACACTTTATGCCATGGTCTTGTTAGCACTCCTAGGAGAGCTCTTTGACAGTCTTCCGGAAGTGGGCGATTTAGCTAAACCTAAAATGGTTTTCTTTTTTGATGAAGCCCATGTTTTGTTTGATGGAACTCCGAAGGTGCTGGTTGAAAAGATAGAATTGATGGTTCGCTTAATTCGCTCCAAGGGGGTAGGCATCTTTTTTGTCACTCAAAACCCTATGGACCTTCCAGACAGTGTGTCTTCACAATTAGGCAATCGAATTCAACATGGCTTAAGAGCATTTACACCAAAGGAACTTAAAGTGGTCAAAGCAGTGAGCCAAACTTTCCGACAAGCAGAATCTTCAGCTGTTGATTTGGAAAAAGTGCTCCAAGCGTTAGCCACCGGAGAGGCTGTTGTTTCTACTCTAGATTCAAAAGGCACACCAAATGTTGCTGAACGAGTTATGATTTATCCTCCGATGAGTAAGTTGGGCCTTGTTGACCCTCAAACTATTTTGAAGACGATTAACCACTCACAACTCTTAGATAAATATAGTGAAACAATTAATCGTGAGTCTGCTCACGAACAATTAAATCAAGCTATGCAAGAAACACAAGAAGAAATGATTGAATCGATTGATGGCAAAGCAGAGGACCTCTCAACCAACCAACGCATTAAAGAGCTGGAAGCAGAATTAGCTAAACAGCTTAAGAAGTCAGGCAAAACAGCTTCAAGACGGACGGATTCAAATTTTGACCGCTTTACTAAAAATATGATGAGTCAGGTTGGTCGCGAGATAGGCCGAGTTATCACACGTTCGATATCTGGTATGTTCAAAAAGTAGACTTTAGCGATTAATAAAGGATGATGATTCTTAAAAAAATGTTATAATCAGTAGGGATGCAATATGATAAATGTTTAACACTTTATTCTAGCAATAATTAAAAAGGAGCATTAATTTCTATGACATTAAAACTCATCACTATTGACCTTGATGAAACACTCCTCAGGACTGACAAGACTTATGATCGGGATCGCTTTAACCGCGTTCTGAAACGGTTAAGAGAAGCAGGAGTGATCGTGGCAATTGCTACTGGTAATTCTTATCAGAAAATTGCAGATTACTTTGAAGAGTCTGTCTGGCCGGACTTATATTTTGCTTGTGATAATGGTAATTACATTGTCAAGAATGATCAGACCTTAAAGAAGATTGGCATTCCATATGAAGGTTTTACCCAAATTATCGACTTTTTAGATGAATTTCAATCCTATTCTCCCGTTTTAGGATTAGGCGATGCGGCTTATTTTAGAGACACTAAGGGTCCATTATTTGATTTCATTTCACGCTACGCTAAAGATGTAAACTACATTCCTCAATTTTCTGAACTGCCTGAAGATTCTGTTGTAACAAAAATTGCGATTGCGACACAAGATACACTTGACCGCAATAAAGTCTTAGCTCGTATAATCAACGAGCGTTATCAAGAAGTTACTGCAGTTACTTCAGGAGATGGATGGGTAGATGTATATAATAAAGAGGGTGGTAAAGGCAGCGCCTTGCTTTATTTACAAAACAAATACAATATTAAAGCTGAGGAATCGATGGCCTTTGGTGATTCTTTGAATGATGAAAGCATGATGGCTCAAGTCCACTACAGTATAGCAATGGATAATGCCGATAAAGACTTGGCTATGCAATGTCGCTATAAAATCGGAAATAATAATGACCAATCAGTTATTTGTGTGCTAGAAGATTATATACAATCATTTGAATTAGACTTTTTAGAAAAATACCGTACAATTAAAGAATAGTAGGTTGATTAAATGGTAAAGAGAACGCAAAAGAAAAACATCAAGAACAGAATGGACGAGATGGCTCAAATTGACGCTTTCTTAATTCCGGCTCATCAAGCAGAAATGTATAAAGTTTTAAGACAAGCAGTAGCCGAAGAAGCCATTGAATATTGGCGAGCAAAATATCCTCAGGTTTCTCGTATAAAGGATAATCCTGATGAAGGCGAGGCTATTCAAATTAAAAATGCTGAGGATCAAGAAGTTTTTCGTTTCTATCTTAATCCTTCTAATATTTCTAAAGCGCAAAAGGCAAGAGATAAAGATCAACTGGATAAGTTTTTAATCAAATTTGAAAATATAGACAAAAATTCCCCACCAATGGTTTAATCAACGGTGGGGTTTATTATTATACCTTCATTTTCAGAGCTTCTTGATAAATTGAAAATAGCTGTCGACCAATTTGAGGAAGGTCGCGTTCGATGGCAATTTCATAGGCTTTTTCTACTAATGAAGGGAGTTTGCCTTCATAGGCTAGTTGAATTTTTTCTTGAAAGGCTTTAAGGTCTATAGCTTTATGAACATTCACACCGTCTTCCAGCCAACCATCAAATACAGGGATATCACGCACAATAAAATCTGTTTTCATGGCGCAAGCTTCAATTGCAGGAATACCTTCAGTTTCTTCAAAAGTCGGGAAAATATAAAGATTGCTCGCTAACAAACCGGCCCGTATATCTTCATTAGGTACATAACCAGCAAATTTTAAGTTAGGTAATTTCGTAGAGACAGCCTTTTTTATTTCATCCGGTACATAGCGCAAGTCAAGATAGCCAAACCAAATAAATTGAATGTGAGGCATCCGTTTGGCTAATTCAACAAAGTCAAGAATCCCTTTGCGTTTTAAGTATAGTCCAATCCCCATTACAACAAAATCATCAGGCTGATAGTCGTACTTTTGACGGAAAACTTTCTTAAGTTTCTCAGTGTCTAGAGGTTGAAATCTAGATAGGTCTATCCCGTTAGAAACAGAATAAATCGGTTGATCGAGACCGTAATTTTCAAGCAGGCTCTTAGAATATGGAGTAGGGGTGATGAGAATATCACCCAAACGGTAACAAGTTAGCAGCCATTGTTTAAAACTAGGTGCTAGAAAATTTGAGAAACGGAAGGAGTTCTCAAAGTCCTCTTTAGTCGAGTGGGCATGATAAATGACTGGAATATTCTTGCGGCGACATTTGGCTGCTAAAAGATAGGATTTAGGGAAGTAGGTATTAATATGTAATAGGTCAAAAGAGTCCTTGGGATTCATGGTATAATCGATTCCCATATATTCCAATGCTTTTTGCTGATGATGAATGGCTTTGCCTAAGCCTGAGCGTTTGATTTGCTCGAGATTGCCTGAATAAAGTAAAACGCGCATCTACTTACCTACTTTCTCTTTTAAAAATCTTAAAAAACTTATTTTTAATGAATGTAATACTTATTTTATCGAACAGGCCCTATTTTAACAAGTTTTACTAAGTCTTGTTAAAGCAATTTAGTCTTTACCAATGATTTGATGTATAATCCAATAGATGGGCAAAGCGACTTTGAGAGGGGGCTTTTTAATGACAGGACATTTTGGTCAAATTTTCTTACTGCCTGGACGCTCGTTACTTGAAAAAGAAATTGAGAGGTTGCAAGTGGATTTATCGCAAGCTGTATTTGAGTATGATGAATTAATTTATAAGGATTGTTTTTATTTAGAAAAGCACTTTTATTTAAATTTTGGTAAAGAATGGCTCAATTTATTAAAAGCTCATTTTCAAGCTGTCTTCTTAGAAAGAAAGTATAGAATAATACGTCTTTATAAGGAAAAGAATCAAAAGCTAAAACTGCAACAGTTAGAAAAAGATTTATCTGTTTATCAGCAGTTAATTATTGAAACGGAAGAAAAGATACAATCAGCAGAACACTCTATCTACGAAGATACTTTAACAGAAGAAGAGGCGCGCTTGATGCGGGGAATGTACCGTCAAATAGTTTCTAATGTCCACCCTCTTCTATATCCTTTACAAACAAAACACCAAGAGTTACTTTATCAAAAAGCCTTGACTGCCTATAAAAGAGATAATAAAGAGATTCTTCAATTGATTTTAGATCATTTAAATGAAGATTATGCTCAAGCGTCTCCATTAAAATTAAGCCAACTAGTCGATGTGAGGAATGCCTTGTTAGTCTCTTTATATGAAAAGAGGAATCAATTGGCCTTAAGACGATCTGATTTTCCCTATCTCATTCGCGATTACGTTCTAAATGATGAATTAGGCGAGAAAATGCGACAAAGTCTGATGCAGAGACGAAGTCAATTTAAGCAAAAAATAAAACAATTGGAGTTAGAAATTGCTAAGTTAAAAGAGAGTTAATCCTCTATTTAGTCCTTTCACTTCAAGACCCAAACTTTTTAACCAAAACCTAAGGTAAATAACAGAGGAGCAATACATGGCAAATAATTTTGAAAAAAACCAACTCTTACAAGTAAGAGTAGAAGATTTAACTCATGAAGGGTTGGGTGTCGCTAAAATTGAGGGCTTTCCATTCTTTATTGAAGGAGCTTTACCGCAAGAAGACATTGAATTTAAAGTCATAAAAATCGGAAAAAAATATGGCTTTGGAAAGTTAGAAAAAGTAGTAAATAAAAGTCCTGACCGAGTAGCCATAACCGATGATATCGGGCGTCAAACGGGAACGATGACCTTACAACACTTGTCTTACGAGGCACAGTTAGCATTTAAAGAAAAGGTTGTGAGAGATGCTTTTGAACGTATTGGGCATTTTAAAGATTTGACCATTCAACCGACTATGGGTATGGATGATCCATGGGGATACCGTAATAAGGCTCAAATTCCAGTTCGGATGGTTAAAAGTAAGTTAGAAACGGGATTCTTTCGAAAAAATAGTCACGACCTCATTCCAGTTGAAGACTACCATATTCAAGATCCCGCTATTGATCAAGCCATTCTAATGGTTCGGGACCTTTTAAGAAAGTACCACATTCCGGCTTATGATGAGCAAGCTCACAAAGGCTGCATGCGTCATTTAATTGTAAGAAAAGGCCATTATAGTGGTCAATTAATGGTCATTTTAGTTTCTAAAGCTAAAAAAATTCCTCAACTTGAAGAATTAATGCAAGAGATGATTAAAAAAATTCCTCAGCTGGTATCAATTATTCAAAATATTAATCCCGCCAAAACAAATGTTATTATGGGAAAAGAGACTTATTGTTTATGGGGAAAAGAGTATTTTGAAGATCAGATGTTAGAGATGACTTTCCGAATATCACCACAATCTTTCTATCAAATTAATACTCCTCAAGCTGAGCGTTTATATCAGCTGGCTATTGCAGCAGCAGAACTAGATGGCAGTGAGACTGTATTGGACGCTTATTGTGGCATAGGCACCTTATCCTTAGCGCTTGCCAAACATGCTCAAGCGGTCTATGCCATGGAAGTAGTGGTTGAAGCCGTCGAAATGGCTGAGAAAAATGCCGAAATCAATCAGATAGATAATGTGCATTTTGAAGCGGGTTTAGCAGAAGATTGGCTAGCAAGATGGAATCAAGAAGCCATTCGTTTTGATGTGGTGACAGTGGATCCACCGCGCAAGGGATTGGATCCTCAGTTTATTGAAAGCTTAGTGGAACAAGATCCAGCTAAGATTGTCTATGTTTCTTGTAATCCAGCTACCCAAGCGCGTGATTGTCAACTACTTGCTCAAGCGGGCTATCAAGTCAAAAGTATTCAACCGGTTGATCTTTTCCCATTCACTAATCATGTGGAGACGGTAGCTTTATTAACAAAACTCAATAAATAAGATTTTAAACCAATGAAATTAAGAGCTGTTCCAATTTTCTTCAATAAGGAATTGGAACAGCTCTTTTTTATATGAAAAGTATAAATTGTATTAAATAATAAATAATACAATCAAATTAAAGTTTTTTAAAACGATCTTCGATTATAATCCTTTCGTCTTACTTCTATAATTAAGCTATAAAGAAAAAATACATTTTTGAAAGGAAAACATTATGATAGGAGAAAACATTTTACTCAGTTCCGTGTTTGTTGCCGGATTATTGTCATTTTTTGCACCCTGTACCTTCCCCTTAATTCCAGTCTATATTGGTTTTATGACGGATGAAGCAGGAGAATATCAAAAATTAAAAATTGGCAAGTTCGAAATCAATAAGGGAGGCATTATTAAAACCATGTCCTTCGTATTAGGACTTTCAACCAGTTTTATTATTTTAGGTTTTGGCGCAGGATGGTTAGGCCAAGCCCTAAATAATTCTTCCATTTTAATCTTTGCAGGCTTTTTAGTTTTTTTACTGGGTGTCCACCAAATGGATATCATCCACTTTAAAAAACTGGATCGTATGCGTGGAATACAAGTGAATGTAAAACAGAAAAAAGCCTTAGGAACCTATCTGATGGGTGTTTCCTTTAGTCTTGGCTGGACACCTTGTGTAGGACCAATATTAGGAGCTGTTTTAGTCACTTCCGCCAGCGGAGACACTCAATTTTACGGAGCCTTCTTGATGTTAATTTACTCATTAGGGCTAATGATTCCCTTTTTGATTATGGCGATTCTATCCACTTATATGTTAGACCGTGTTAGCTTTTTCAAAAAACATCTGGTAACCATCAAACGAACAGGTGGCTTCTTGGTAATGATAATGGGAATCGTCCTAATGACCAATCAACTTCCCAACTTAGTCGCTTATTTTAATAACTTATTCAATTAGGAGGAAATGAAATGAAAAAATTTATATTATTACTAGCTGTCGCTTCAATCGCAAGTGGTTGTGCCTTAGCTTCCAACCAAGAGACTACAGATGGCGAATCGAACAATTCAGCCCAAGAGCTTAAAAAGACAAATAAAGTTTCAGAGGATTCAAGCATATCTTCAAAAAGAGAAAGTGCTTATGATTTCACCTTAAAAGATTTAAAGGGAAAAGATTATTCTTTAGCAGAACAAAAAGGCAAGCCAGTTTATGTCAAGTTTTGGGCATCCTGGTGTCCGGTTTGTTTAGCTGGCTTAGAAGATTTAAATACTTTAGCTGGTCAAGAAAATGACTTTGAAGTTGTAACGATTGTTTCTCCTGGTTATAACGGGGAGAAAAACAAAGAAGATTTTATGGAGTGGTTTAATTCGCTAGAATACAATAATATGAAAGTACTTTTAGATGAAGAGGGCCAGACCTTTGCTAATTATGGAGTACGTTCAATGCCAACTAATGCCTTGATTGATAGTCAAGGGGTGCCAGTAAAGATTATTCCAGGTGAAATTCGCAAAGAAACATTAACTCAATTGTTTGAAGCCTTAGCAAAGGAGAATTAAGATGAAAAAGATATTCGTTTTATTGGCGTTTGCCCTATTTTTAGTCGCTTGTTCACAAGTGAGTTCTAACAATAAAGTGAATGACAGTAAATTAGCTGAAATTGACGCCATATTGGATCAAGAGAAAGCTAAAAGCAAAGTGAACCCTAACAAAGACATCGATTATTCTTCTGCTGATTTGAAAAAAATTTATTTAGCCGGTGGCTGTTTCTGGGGTGTTGAAGCCTATATGGAAAGAGTCTACGGTGTTGCAGATGTAATCAGTGGCTATGCGAATGGAAACAAGAGGGAAGTAAGTTATGAAGAAGTGATTAAAGGATCGGGCCATGCCGAAACGGTTGAGGTGACCTATGATCCGGAGCGCATTTCTTTAGATGGACTGTTAGATTATTATCTAAAAGTAGTTGATCCAACGAGTAAGAACCGTCAAGGAAATGATCGCGGTGTTCAATACCGCACAGGTATTTATTTTACTGAAACTACTGATCAAGCGATCATTCAAGCTCGCTTAGATAAAGAACAGGCCAAATATCGTAAAACCATTCAAGTAGAAGTAGAAGAATTGAAAGATTTCTATCCAGCTGAAGAATATCATCAAGATTATTTAGAGAAAAACCCCAATGGCTATTGTCATATTGATTTGAATAAGGCTAATGAACCTTTAATTGATCCGGCTCTATATCCAAAGCCAAGTGATCAAGAGCTCAAAGATAAATTAACAGCCATACAATATAAAGTAACGCAAAAAAATGATACAGAGTCTTCTTTTTCTAACGAATATTGGGATAATGAAGCAGCGGGAATTTATGTCGATGTAGCTACGGGTGAACCTCTCTTTAGTTCAAAAGATAAGTTTGATTCTGGCTGTGGCTGGCCATCTTTTTCTCGCCCCATCGCTAAGGAAGTTGTAACATATAATGAAGATTTAAGTTATAATATGAGTAGAATCGAGGTTAGAAGCCGTGCAGGCGATTCACATTTAGGTCATGTGTTTGAAGATGGGCCTGAAGAATTAGGCGGTTTGAGGTACTGTATTAATAGTGCTTCAATTGATTTTATCCCATTAGAAGAAATGAAAGCTGCAGGCTATGAATCCTTAATAAATTTTGTGAAGTAGGTTATTATGTTGAAATTATTGATAGCTGATGATGAATCAATCATTCGCAGGGGTATTAAACAATTAATTCCATTAGAAGATTTAGGCATTTCAGACGTTTATGAAGCAGAAGATGGTGAAGAAACTTTAAATGTGGTAGAAGACTTTCAACCTGATATTTTGCTTCTAGATATTAATATGCCTAAGCTGGATGGCTTGAGTGTGGCTGAATCTGTCAAGGCTAATTATCCCCAAATTTATATTATTATCTTAACAGGTTACGATTATTTTGAATACATGCAAAAGGCTATTCGAGCTAAAGTGGATGATTATATTTTGAAACCAGTATCCAAAAAAGACATTGAGTTCATCTTACAAACAGCGATTACTAAGATAAAAGAAAAACGTCAAAAAGATGAAATTCAGGCATTAGTTCCTGAAGAAGTCGATAGGGTTAAACGCTCAGATTTGATTGAAGACTATTTGGATAAACATATATTTCAAGCTGATTTGTCGCTTAGTCAGATGGCGGAAGCAATCGGCTATAATAGTAATTATTTGTCTGTTTTGATCAAAGATTACTATGGAATGAGCTTTCAGGACTATATCAATAAACGACGTATGGAGAAAGCAAAGCTACTTTTACTATCAAGCGATAAAAAGAACTATGAGATTGCGCATGAGATCGGAATCGAAGATGTCAATTATTTTATCACTAAATTCAAAAAATATTATCAAATCACCCCCAAACAGTTTAGGCAGGCAAAAAAATGAAAACAATGCGCAA
The DNA here is from genome assembly GCF_050409565.1 of Facklamia sp. P12955. Lineage (NCBI taxonomy): Bacteria > Bacillati > Bacillota > Bacilli > Lactobacillales > Aerococcaceae > Facklamia > Facklamia sp. P12955. Next base: position 68,265 of record NZ_JBNUPF010000007.1, on the reverse strand, counting down.
CCGATTTGACCGAAAAATCAGTGTATACTTTTTCAGTATTTCAATGATGATCGTTTTAATATTATCTTATGCTAATTATAGGTCTTCAGTTAAAATTATTAAGCAAAATATCGAAATGGAAAACAGTCAGCAGTTGAAGACGGCTAGTTTATATATTGCTTCTTATCTTGAGAAGATGAAAAGTTTAAATAGTTTATTAGCCATGACCCCCGAATTAAATAGTGATCAGGAGCAAGCAATTGATGAGCGTGCTGTAAAAAGCACGCTTGATTTAATAAAATCGAGCGATAACATTATAAAAAATATTATGATAATTACTCAATCCGGTCAGTTAATTACTCAAACCGGAAGCGTAATGGAAAGTAAAGCGTCGGTGTTGAATGAAGACTGGTACCAAACAGCTTTAAAGTCGAATAACATGGCTCAAATTACTCGTGAAAATCATTCGGGCTTTACCATGAATAAAAGTGAACGAGTCATTTCCTTGAGTCATAAAATCGAAGATGCTAATAGACAATTTCAAGGACTTTCTATCATAGATGTCTCCTATAAGTTTATTGAAGATTATATTTCTACGGTAAATTTAGGGGAAAATGGTTTTGCCTTTATTGTAGATGAAAATAAGCAGCTGATTTTTGATTCTGAACAGATGAATGGTGATTCGCTAAAAGAAAAGGCCAATTACCTTGCTATTATTGAAGATTCGAGTGCTTTTAACAAAGAAGATTACATTATTTCATCAATCTATGTTCCGAATACAAATTGGCAATTGACGCAAGTTAGAAGTCCTGAAGAAATTTACATTCTAAATAGAAAGCTGATTACCGAAATGCTTATCTGGGCTTTTTTAATTCTACTTTCAAGTATTTTTCTTTCGATTTTCGTATCAAAAAAAGTCACCAATCCTATTGTGGACTTAATTGATGAGATGAAAAAAGTGAATCAAGAATTTTCGAATATCCCGGTAAACCAACAAGCTTCTCTAGAAATCAGAGAACTGACCTTGGAGTATAATTTGTTATTAAATCGGGTAAAAAAATTGACAGAGGCAATTGAAGAAAAGGAAAAAGCTAAGCGTACTTATGAATTAAAAGCCCTTCAAAGTCAAATTAACCCACATTTTATCTATAACACTTTGGATACTATTTTATGGCTGGTTGAACTAGGAGAAAAAGATCAAGCTGTCGAAGTTATTCAATCTTTAGGTAGTTTATTACGGACCACCTTGAGTGTGGACGAGGACGTTATTGAATTGAAGAGAGAAGTAGAGCAGGTTAAAAATTATATGAACATCCAAAAGATTAGGTATGATGATAAATTTGATTACGATATTTCGCTTGGAGCAAATACAGGCGAAATTTTAGTACCTAAGTTAATTATTCAACCGATTGTTGAAAATGCTATTTATCATGGTATTAAAACTAAAAAAGGCCAGTCGCATATCCAAATTACTTCCAGGATTGGAGCGAACGCTTTAATGATTCAAGTGGAAGATGATGGGATAGGATTTAAAGGTAAAGAGCATTCAAACAAACCAAAGCCTAAACTAGGCGGTATAGGTATGGCTAATGTGGATCAAAGACTGAAAATCCTCTACGGAGAAGCTTATGGCCTAAGCTATACCAGTGATGATCAATTAACTAGGGTAACATTAAAGATAAAAATCTAAAAAGTATTTCTATCCTAAATTTCTACAAGACCGTTAAAAGAATTGAACCAGCGACACTGTAAAACGTTCCTGGTTCTTTTTGACTTGACAGTCCTAACCGTAAAATTTGTTATCAAACAATCAATCATTTAAAATGTAAATAAGAAAAGATAGCAATTTATTGACGCATTAAAAGTCAAAAATAGGATTAGTTAGAAGCTATTATGTATTTCATCAAAAAAACAAACCCTGAGCTTACTCAAGTAAGTAGAAGGGAGAAGATCTGAAAGTAATTCAACAATAAGTCTTGTGCCTTTTTGCTAAAGGAAAGCCTTTTTGATTAAGTGAGAAAATGTGAGCTAGAAATGATAGACAGCAAGTTAGATGGATAATAAAGTCATCGAGAGGAGGAATTATTCAATGACTAAAGACAGCAAAAAGGATTATCAAACAATTATTCATCCCTTGAAGCCATTCTATAAAAAGGACTCTAAAATCTTAATCTTAGGCTCATTCCCTTCAGTGAAAACGAGAGAGTATGGTTTTTTCTATGGACATCCACAAAACCGTTTTTGGCCTTTGATGGAAAAACTATTTAATGAAGCATTAAGTTCCAATATAGAAGAAAGAAGAAAATTTTTAATGAATCATAAAATTGCCGTTTATGATTCGATATATCAATGCGATATTGTCGGTTCGAGTGACGCTAGCATTAAAAATGTAATTCCTTCTAATTTAAAAATGATTTTTGACAAAGCATCTATTCAGCAAGTTTTCTGTAATGGAACTACTTCTTATAAGTATTATCAAAAATATCATGCAAAAGATATGGGTATTAGGGGAATTAAATTATCTTCTACCAGTCCAGCCAATGCGCGATTTCGTTTAGATGATTTGTTTTTAGAATGGAAAAAAATAATCACCTATCTAGATGAATAAAGGATTAGTGAAAAATGGGCCAGAATGGGTATAATGAACATACTCTATTAAGGATGGGAGAAAATATAAAGTAGAGCAGACTCAAGATAATGGTATAAGTCATGGTTGACTATTACCAATAGATGAGTGGGGAAGGACTGAATGTAAAAGAACAAGCAATATAAACAAATGATTAAATCAAAGGAGGAAAAGATGGAACGTTCAAGTGGGGTTTTAATGCATATATCTTCGCTACCCAACGATTATGGAATTGGGTCCTTTGGGCAAGCAGCTTATGATTTTGTTGATTTTCTATCGGATACTAAACAAAAATACTGGCAAATATTACCTCTAACAACGACTTCTTATGGAGATTCACCTTATCAATCTTTTTCAGCTTATGCCGGAAATCCTTATTTTATTGATTTAGACATACTGCAAAAAGAAGATTTATTAACGTTAGAAGATATAGAAGGAATCGACTTCGGCCAAGATAGAAAGTCAGTGGACTATGCTTTAATCTTTAAAAGTCGCCAAACTATCTTGGAAAGTGCCGTTCAACGTTTTAAAAACAAGAATCTAAGTGATAGCTACCAACAATTTATACAAGAAAATCAGGATTGGTTAAATCCTTTTGCTGAATATATGGCGATTAAAGAAACGTTTGATCTTAAAGCTTGGTATGAGTGGGATGAACCAGCAAGAAAACGGGAGGCTGATGCTATAGCTAGCTATCGTTTAGATTTAGCTGAACGACTTGATTATTATCGAATAACCCAATTCTTTTTTTACCAACAATGGCAATCCTTAAAAGCCTATGCCAATCAAAAAGGGATTGAGATTATTGGAGATATGCCGATCTATGTCTCGAGAGATAGCGTAGAAATGTGGACACATCCAGAATTATTCAAAGTCGATAGAGAGGGCAATCCGACTCTAGTAGCAGGAACGCCACCTGACAACTTTTCCACCGATGGACAACTTTGGGGCAATCCAATTTATGACTGGGAATATCATCGTCAACAAAATTATAAATGGTGGGTCCAACGTTTTAAAGAGAGTTTTAAACTTTACGACTGGGTGCGAATCGACCATTTTAGAGGGTTTGAGTCTTTTTGGCAAGTTCCGCTTTCGGCTAAAACATCCGCTGAAGGAGCATGGTCTAAAGGACCAGGTTGTGATTTGTTTGCTGCTGTCAATGAAGCGTTAGGAGACTTAAATATTATCGCTGAAGATTTAGGTTTTATGACAGCTGACGTGATTGCTATGCGAGAAGCGACCGGTTTTCCTGGGATGAAAATCTTACAGTTTGGTTTTGAGGAAGTGGGTGACTCACCAGATCTCCCCCACCACTATCCACACAATTCAATAGCTTATGTTGGCACTCATGACAATGAAACAGCTAGGGGATGGGCACAAGATACAGCGAGTCCGGCGTCTTTAGATAAAATAAAAAATTATCTAGGAGAATTAAAAGACGAAAGTATAGCTGATTGTCTAAATCGTGGAATTGCTATGTCACGATCTTACTTAGCAATTTTTCGTATGCAAGATCTTTTGGACCTAGATAACCAATCACGAATGAACACTCCTGCAACATTAGGAGGAAACTGGAAATGGCGTATGACGAAAGAACAATTAACAGAAACTGTCAAGACTAAATTGTTGAAACTCACCCAAACTTATTATCGCTAAGGACAGTATTAATATTTCAACAGTAAAAGAAATGGCTATCCTGTTTCTTGCGGATGCTTATCATTGATTTTTTTCAGAAAGATTCTTGCTAATAGTTTCTGGCAATAATGCATTTCATGGATCAAAGAATTTAATTACTTTGCCTTTCAAAGATTTTAGAAGGGAGTCAATTTTATTATGATTTTCTTAGTGTCAAATTAATAGTGTAAGCTAGATCGCAAAATTATAATAAACAGACCAGCATTTTTACTCTTTTCTAATAGTCAGCTCGCATTTTGATGAGCTGTCGATTGCATTGATATGATTGAATATTTGCCTTGCAAGTATGCTCAGCTAAAAGGCGAGGGAAGCAAAGGGCGCTGACTCATCCATTCAAGCTACTTAGCGCATTGTTAGCTCTCTTTTTATTTTTTTGTGAACAGCTCCTTTTTGATCCACAAGGTGTTGAAGTTTGAAGCGGACTTTATCAAAGCTTCATGTATCCGATGTCTGAACTTTGCATCATACTCTGTGATATAACAAAAAATCGTTTTCTCCAGAGCTGCTGTATGAGGAAATTGTTCTTTCACTTTGCTGATTCGCTGGATTTGTTGATTAATTGCTTCTTTTGAATCATTTCCACGTCTAATAGGAGCAAAAGCAGGGCCACAATGAAGACAAACATAATCTTTTTATGGGGTGTTTTTGTTAGCCTTCGGCTTCCTATTTTTAAAATTAAGAAGGATCGACCGCTCTTTGTTCAGCAAAAAGTTAATGGCATCTTCTAAGGCTAGGCGCAAAATTACTGAACAGACTCACCTTGTGCGAGTGCAGTCATTCGTTTTGTGTTAAATTTTTCTATAAGGGACCTCCTGTTTGTGATTGTTTTGTGGCCATCACAATCTTATAAAAGGAGGTTTTTTCTATTGAGACTTCGAGCTTAGACCAAAAATTTTAGGCTGTGGAGATACTTTGTAAAAAAAGAGTAATTGTTTGTATTTAAAAACGTTTATTTATAGAATAAGTGTGAAAAAGAAAGGAGAGTCATTATGACAAAAATAATCGCATTTGGTATCCGGGATGAAGAAAGACCGATAGTTGAGGCTTGGGCCAATAAAGCCAATGTAGAAGTTAAGATGTTGCAAGATATTTTAACTGAAAAGACAATTTACCAAGTAGAAGGGTATGATGGGGTCACCTTATCCCAAGTGGCTCCTTTAGAGCAATCGATTTATGCTAAGTTAGAGGCATTTGGCATTAAACAGATCGCTCAAAGAAGTGCTGGAGTGGATATGTATGATTTGGAAATGGCTAAACGTCATCATTTGATCGTTTCCAATGTCCCTACTTACTCACCAGAATCAATTGCAGAATGGTCAGCTTTGACGGCGATGAATCTTATTCGGCATTATGATGCTATTCAAGAACAAGTGAAGAAGCATAATTTTTCTTGGACACCAAATATTAGAGGTCGAGTAATCGGAAATATGACCGTTGCAATTATCGGTACCGGTCATATTGGCCAATGTGTCGCACAAATTTTTAAAGGGATGGGCGCTAAAATAGTTGGATATGATTTATACCCAAATGATGAACTGAAGGATTTATTAGAGTATCAATCTTCGATAGAACAGGCAGTAGAACAAGCAGATATTGTTTCTTTACACATACCTGCTATTGAGGAAAATCACCACTTATTTGATGAGAAGATGTTTAAGAAGTTTAAGCAAGGAGCAGTCTTATTAAATATGGCAAGAGGATCAGTAATTGATACGACGGCACTACTAAATGCTTTAGATGAGGGTATCCTATTAGGAGCTGGACTGGATACCTATGAACATGAAGCGCCTTATATTCCCAAAGATTTTTCAGACAAGGAAATTGAAGATGAAGTCTTTGTAAAAGTATTAGACCATCCTAAGGTGATTTATTCTCCTCATATTGCATTTTATACGGATGAATCAGTAAAAAACTTAGTAGAAGGCGGCCTAAACGCTACATTAGATGTCATTAAAACTGGAACAACCAAAAATCGAGTAAATTAAGATAAAAATTAGATATACAATTTTGTATATCTAATTTTTATATAGGGGGTAGGAAGGAAAAATGAAAGCAAGAGTTTGGTTTGATGAAAAACGTCAAATGAGTTATTTTGATCAAGTTATTGAGAAGGGGACAAATCAATTTGAGGGGGTATTAGCCGGTCAAAGTGAAGCAAATCTATGGAAATTATCAGAAGGTGACTGCTTGATGTATTCGACGGCTTTGTTTGAAAAGACAGCTAAAAAGAGTGGTAAACTGATCTATGAAGGAGACATTGTTAAGAGCCGATATATTCATGAACGATTAAATTGTGGAGGACTTAATACACCAGAAAATATCGGAGTGGTTGTTTTCAGACAAAATGAATGGCAATTGAAAGTTAAAGTAGAGAAAAAATTAGCTTATTTAAGGGATAACTATTTTTATTTTTCTTTGGATGATCCTTATAGCTATCGTCAAGTCATTGGAAATGAATTAGAAAATGATCTCGATCAATTAGTCGAGAAACACACCACCAAAATGTAAACCAAGAGAAGACAGCTCTTTGTCAATTATTTTAAGGGTTTTGTTTAGCTTGAGGATAAAATCAATAGCATCATAGATTTTATGTATTTTACCTTTATTGAAACAAAACTTATAATAAAATTGTAAGCGCTTAATAAAAAATATAATGGAAGGTAGTGAAAACATGGTGAAGAAGCTAAGTAGTGTTGACTTTAACCAAGTTGTTGATCAGTATGCCAAACCTTTTGAAATGGTTCAAGTTTTAGACGAAAATGGAAAAGTTGTTGATCCAGAAACATTGAAATCAATAACAGATGAAGAGTTAGTATCTTTGATGGAAGATATTGTTTGGGGTCGTGCTCTTGATGAGAGAACAATTATTTTAAATCGCCAAGGAGCCTTGGGAAATTATGCAACGGCAGGAGGGCAAGAAGCGAGTCAATTCGGCTCATTGGCTGCCTTAACTCGTGATGATTTCTTAGTTCCGACTTATAGAGATTTAGGAGTATTGATTCGTCACGGATTGCCTATGTATCAAGGGTTCCTATGGTATAAGGGCCATGTTGCAGGTAACCAATTTGAGCAGGATTTTAATGCATATGCTCCCCAAGTAATGGTAGGAGGAACTTTACCTCCAGCAGCGGGTGTAGCCATTGGTAAAAAATTCAACGATTCAAAATCAGTTGTACTGGCTCTTTGTGGAGATGGAGCAACTTCACAAGGTGACTTCTATGAAGGAATCAACTTCGCAGGAGCTTATCAAGCACCATTAATTACAGTTGTTCAAAACAATAGATATGGTATATCTGTTCCAGTGGCACAACAAACAGCTGCTCAAACCTTGGCTCAAAAAGCGGTTGCAGCAGGTATTACTGCTGTACAAGTAGACGGCATGGATCCAGTCGCAATGTATGCAACAGTCAAGAAAGCACGTGAATATGCGATAGCGGGTAACGGTCCTGTATTAATTGAAGCCTTGACTTATCGTTTTGGACCGCATACGATGTCGGATGATCCAAAACGTTATCGTGGAGACGATGAACTAGCAGAATGGATGGCAAAAGATCCACTTATTCGTCTTCGCAATTATTTAACAGAAAAAGGCTTATGGTCAGAAGAAAAAGAAAATCAAGTCATTGAAGATTTGAAGAGTGAAGTGAAAGAAGCGATGGCACGTATGGCACAAGAGCCTGCTCAAAAAGTTTCTGATTTCTTGAAGAACATGTTTGAAGTGACTCCGCCAAGTATTTTAGAACAAATTAAGAAGTATGAAGCAAAGGAGATGAGATAAGATGGCAGTATTAACACTAGCACAAGCAATTACAGCAGGACTTAAAGAAGTTTTAAGCCGTGACAACAAAACCTTAATATTTGGTGAAGATGTCGGTTTAAACGGAGGTGTTTTCAGAATTACCGATGGATTACAAGAAGAATTTGGGAAAAATCGTGTGTTTGACACACCGTTAGCAGAATCAGCTATCTTAGGCATGGCAACAGGTTTGGCTACAGAAGGTTTTCGTCCTATTCCAGAAATACAATTTTCTGGTTTTATCTTAGAAGCAATGGATCCTCTAGTGGCTCAAATTTCTCGTTTTCGCTTTCGTTATGGTGGAACTCGTCAAATGCCTGTAACCATTCGTGCTCCATATGGTGGGGGAGTTCACACACCTGAATTACACTCTGATTCATTGGAAGGAATGATGGCTCAAGTTCCTGGCTTACGTGTAGTTATTCCTTCTTCTGCTTATGACGCAAAAGGTTTACTCATTTCATCTGTTGAATCGAACGATCCAGTTGTTTTCTTAGAACATTTAAAATTATATCGCTCAGTTAAAGGCGAAGTACCTGAAGAATATTATACTGTACCGTTAGATAAGGCGAATGTAGTCCGTAAAGGAAAAGATATTACTTTAATTGGCTATGGACTAATGGTAGGGTTGGCAGTTAAGGCTGCTGACAAATTAGCACAAGAAGGAATTGAAGCAGAAGTAATCGATTTACGTACCGTAGCTCCTTATGACTTTGAAACAATTCAGTCTTCGATTGCAAAAACTCATCGTGCAGTTGTTTTACAAGAATCGCAACGACTTGCAGGAATTGCTGGTCAGATAGCTTCAGATATTAGTGAACGTTGCTTTATGGATTTAGATGCACCTGTTGCGCGTGTAACCTCACCTGATACTGTTTATACCTTTGGGGCAGCGGAGTCAGTTTGGATACCAGATGAGAATGATATCTATGAACAGGCTCTAGAAACATTTAAATTCTAAAAGGAGGCATTTTGATGTATCAATTTATATTACCTGATGCTGGTGAAGGTACTCATGAAGCAGAAGTGCTCACCTGGCATGTTAAAGTTGGAGATAAGGTTGAAGAAGACCAAATCATTTTGGAAATACAAAGTGATAAAGCTGCTGTTGAATTGCCTTCACCTGTATCCGGAACAATTTCTAAGCTATATGCTGAAGAAGGTGAAATTGCTTTAGTAGGCAAGCCTATTGCCGATATAGCTCTTGAAGGAGAGGAAGTGGGGAGCCAAGTAGAAAATGTTGCTCAACCAGATTCTCAAGATAATCTGGTTGAAGAAAACAGCTCCAATACATCAGATACAGTGGATCTAGTGGAAGAAAAAGATACTAATAGAACGGAAGCTGTATCGGATGATATTCGTAAGATGGCTATTCCTAGAGTACGTAAATATGCTCGTAGCAAGGGGGTTGACCTTTCGAAAGTAATCGGCACAGGAAATCACGGTAAGATTACGATAGAAGATATCGATCATTTCTTAGAAACAGGTCAAACTGTAGCCCCTAGCGAAGAAACTTCAAATAAACAAGTAAGTCAAGCAGTCGTTGAAAATCAAGTGTCTACTTCTAGCGCGACTCCAGTAGCTACTGAAGCAATGGCTGAAGATCGAGTGGAAAAACTGAGCATGATGCGTAGAGTAATTGCTAAAGCCATGGTTGAAAGTAAGCGAGTTTCACCTCACGTAACGGTATTTGATCAAGTAGAAGTTTCAGCTTTAGTGGAACATCGTAATCGAATGAAACAAATTGCTAAGAATAAAGATATTAAGTTAACCTATTCTGCATATTTTGTGAAAGTTCTAGTGGCTATGTTGAAACGTTTCCCAGAATTAAACGCTTCTATGAATCTTGAAAAGGGAGAAATATATTACCATAATTACTATCATATTGGCGTAGCTACCGACACTCCTAAAGGTTTATATGTTCCTATGATTCGTAACGCAGAAAGAAAGAGTCTATTTGAAATAGCTCAAGAAATCCAAACTCTAGCGGATAAAGCTCAAAATGGAGAGTTAGAAACAACAGATATGGATAATGGCTCTATGACTTTAACCAATGTGGGAGGCTTAGCAACAGGTGGAGTTTGGTCTACACCTATTATTAACCAACCTGAAGTAGCTATTTTGGGTGTAGGTCGAATTGAAGAACAATTCTTACCAGATGAAGAGAAGAATCCAGTATTAAAACCTGTGTTAAAATTATCTTTTGCTTTTGACCATCGAGTAGTGGATGGTGTAACCGCTCAAAAAGCAATTAATTTAATGAAAGAATACCTAAATAATCCAGATTTATTATTATCGGAAGGGTGATTGACAAATGGTAGTAGGAGATTTTGCAAAAGAAGCTGATACGATTGTAATTGGATCTGGACCGGGAGGATATGTTGCCGCCATTCGAGCGGCACAAACAGGTCAGAAAGTACTCATCATTGAGAAAGATCAAATAGGGGGAGTATGCTTAAATGTTGGTTGTATTCCTTCAAAAGCAATGATTACGGTCGGAAATGAATACGTTAAGACTAAAAACAAAACGCCTTATGGATTAGAATATGGAGACGCAAGTCTGGATTTTACGGCTCTACAAGATTGGAAGAATAATGAAGTAGTCAAAAAATTAACAGCTGGCGTTCAAGCCTTATTGAAAAAGAATAAAGTGGAAATAATCCATGGCGAAGCAATGTTTACTTCTGACCAGACTGTTCATGTTGTAAAAGAAGGAGAAATGGGCGAGACCTATCAGTTTAAGAATGTGATTATAGCTACTGGTAGTCGTCCAATTGAACTTTCAGGTCTACCATTTAGTGAAAACATTATTGATTCGACAGGACTACTTAATTTAACAGAACTTCCAGCATCCTTAATTATAATTGGTGGCGGCTATATCGGAATGGAATTGGCCGGAGCCTATGCTAATTTAGGTACTAAGGTAACAGTCATTGAAGCAAGTGATCGAATTCTTAATGGTTTTGAAAGTGATTTGACCAAGCCAGTTATTAAACAGATGAAAAACAAGGGTATTGACATAATTACTAAAGCAACCGTTGAATCAGCAGTAGACAAAGAAGGAAAAGTGACCGTTTCATATTCTGTTAAAGAGAAAAAAGAAGACCTTTCAGCTGATAAAGTAGCGGTTTTAGTAGGAAGAGTTCCTAATACGGATCTCTTAAGTTTAGAGTTGGCCGGAGTTAAGGTTGATGATAAAGGTTTAATTCCAGTTAATGAGAAAGGACAAACCAATAAAAATAACATATACGCGATTGGCGATATTGTCGCAGGACCGGCTTTAGCTCATAAAGCGAGTTATGAAGCAAAAGTTGCAGCTGAAGCAATTGCTGGTCATGCAGGAGTAGCAGTTGATTATTCAGTTATTCCAACAGTCTGCTATACTTATCCAGAAATTGCGACAGTCGGATTAACTGAAAAACAAGCTAAGGATCAAGGAATCAATGTCAAAAAAGCAAAATTCATGTTCCAAAGCAATGGTCGTGCTCTATCAATGAATGAAAAAGAAGGATTTGTTCGTTTAATCTCCGATAAAGAAACAAATCGTTTGATAGGGGCTCAAATGGTTGGTCCAGAAGTAAGTGAATTAATTGGAGAAATCACCTTGGCAATTGAAAATTTAATGACAGCTGAAGATTTGGTATTAACAATTCATAACCACCCAAGCCTAACAGAAACCATAATGGATGCTGCTGAAATACTTTTAGATCAAGGAATTCACCAATAGCAAATTAAAAGGAGATTTATATGATGGAAAATAAAATGACCGGTAAACAATTTGCAATGAATATTCTTAATGGTTTAGCTCTAGGTACGGTAATCGTATTAATTCCTGGCGCCCTCTTAACAGAACTGGTTAGAGCTATCGCGCCGGGATCACCTTTATTAGGTGTTCTGGCCATGTCAAACTCTATGCTAGGATTAGTCAGTGGTGTCATGATTGGATTGAATTTTAAATTTAATCCAATCCAAGCTGCCTCAATTGGTCTAGCTGCAATGTATGGAGGGGGTGCGGTTCAATTCGTTGGTGGCGCCCTTACCCTGAATGGAACAGGGGACGTCATTAATGTCGGCTTAACATCTGCATTAGCTGCTTTTGTGATATTATTAATTGGAAACAAGCTAAAATCATACACAATTATTGTAATTCCCACTTTAATGTTAGCTTTAGTAGGGAGTATAGGCCATTGGATTTTGCCTTATGTCAAAGGTATTACTGTGCTAATTGGACAAGGCGTGGCTAGCTTATTAACACTTCAACCGATTATAATGTGTATTTTAATTGCTATTGTTTTTTCGATCTTGATAGTCTCTCCAATTACAACGGTAGGAATTGCTTTAGCTGTAGGACTTTCAGGTATAGGCTCGGGAGCTGGAAACCTTGGTATTTGTGCTTGTGGTTTTGGATTAGCTATTATGGGATGGAATGTAAATGGTTCAGGAACAGCCTTGGCCCACTTTATTGGTTCACCTAAGATGTCAATGCCCATTGTGGTTAAAAATCCTAAGACAATGATTCCGATTATATGTAATGCTGCAGTCTGTGGGATGATGGCTGCTTTGTTCAATATTCAAGGAACACCGATGAGTGCAGGATTTGGTTTTAGTGGACTGGTTGGTCCGATAAATCATCTGAACTTAGTAAGTGGTGGTTTCTCATTGATAAACCTCCTAATTACTTTTGTTGCTTTTGTGGTAGTTCCTGTTAGTTTAGGCTTCGTCTTTAAATACGTTTTTACCCAAGCGGTGCCATTAGTAACCGAGGAAGATTATCGTTTAGAATTATAAAAACAAAGTAAGAAAGAAGGAAAGTTATGTCGTTCATTTCACAAATTAAGTCCTTCAAACAAAAAGAAAGATCTAGCAAAAACAAATTCGTCCTAGCTGTAGTAAAAGCTGCAGACGATGAGGTAATGAAAAGTGCAAAAAAAGCCATTCAAGAAGAAGGCTTGAAGATGATCTTTATTGATGATAAGGAGCAATTAGAAAAAATCATTGCAAATTATCAACTATCAGCAGAAGATTACGAAATCATTGACGAATCCAACGACTCACAGGCAGCTTTTGAAGCAGTTCGTTTAGTTCGTGAAGGTAAAGCTGGTGCGATTATGAAAGGGAAGCTTTCCACCGGAAAGTTATTGAAACAAGTCGTTGCTAAAGAGACAGGAATTGTCAAAAGTGGCTTATTAACCCACATGGCCGTTTTATCCATTCCCAAACTTGATCGTTTGTTAGGCATAAGTGATGGTGGCATGGTTTTGCAACCGAATAAAGAAGAGTATAAAACAATTATCCAACATGGAGTGGAAGTATTTCACAAATTAGGTGTAGAAAAGCCTAAAGTAGCTTTGTTATCTGCAGCTGAAACCTTAATTCCTAAATTGCCATCTTCTGTTAACTTTGCTGAAATCGCTGAGGAGTCAGATAATTCGCAGGCAATTATAGAAGGCCCCTTATCTTTAGATATCAGTTTATCACCGACAAGTGCAGCAGAAAAAAATTGGTCTGGAGCAATTAGAGGAGATGCTGATTTAATCATTGCTTCAGATATTGTCGCTGGTAATAGTCTATCCAAGTCACTCTTGCTATTTGGTGACGGCGAGATGGCTGGTATTATAATGGGAGCGCGCGTACCGATTATCTTAACTTCGAGAAGTGCTTCGGCTAGTGAAAAATATGCCTCTATTCTATTAGCTCAGTTAATGATGGATAAGGGGGAATAAAATGAACAAAATTATTGTCATTAATCCGGGAGCTACATCAACTAAGATAGCTTATTTTGAAAACGATCAAGAAATCTGGAAAGATGAAATTCTCTATACTAATGAGGAAATCAGTCATTTTCCACATGTTTTTGATCAGTTTGAAATGCGTTCCCAAGATGTTTTATCATTATTAGAAGAGCATCATTTAACCAAAGACCTTGACACTGCCGTAGGCCGTGGAGGGGGCATTGGTCCAGTGAAGTCAGGGGCTATTCTAGTTGATAACGAGCTATTAGATCGTCTAGAATTCCATCCAGTTATTGAACATGCTTCAAACCTAGGTGCCAAATTAGCACAAGCCGTAATCAATCACTTTGGGAAACCGGGTACCAACGCATATATATATGATCCAATTACAGTCGACTCAATGTCAGACGTAGCTAGACTGACTGGCATAAAAGGAGTGAGTCGTAAAAGTATTGGACATCATTTGAATATGCGGGCGGTTGCTAGACGAGTAGCGAGTGATATGGGGAAAAGTTATCAAGAGGCTAAAATTATAGTGGTTCATATGGGAGGAGGCTGTTCAGCTAGTGCTCATCAAGGTGGTGAAATTGTTGATTTTATTTCAGACGATGAGGTAATGTTCTCAGCAGAACGCTCTGGTGGAATTGCTATTAAAAATTTAATCCCTCTAATCAAAGAAAGGGGAGTCGATGCGTTTTATAAATTTGCTAGAAACGAAGCGGGCTTATACTCTTATTTTCAAACAAAGGATTTAAGATTGATCGAGCAACGAGCTGTTGATGGAGATGAAGAAGCTAAGTTAGTACTTGAAGCTATGGCTTTAGGGATTGCGAAAACAATCGCTTGTTTGGCAGCTACGATAGGCGGTCCAGTTGATGCCGTTTCAATGACAGGCGGAATGGCTCATTCGGAATTTTTAAGAAATGAAGTCAAGAAAAGAACAGCATTTATTGGTCCGTTTATTCCATTCCCAGGAGAATTTGAAATGATTGCCTTAGCAAAAGGTGGTAACCGCGTCTTAAATCAAGAAGAGACCGCACATCGTTTAGCAGAAATGGGTTAATTTGATTTTATGATGGATATAAATTCATTCATCGCTGGTGTCAATGTATAATTATTTCGCAAAGCAATACCAATCGGATAATAGTTATTGCGATCTTCCAAGGGAACCCAAGCGAGTTCTTCTAATTTGCTTAAAGGCTTAAACTCACTCGGTAAAATGCAGATTGAGTTTAAGCTTTTTAAGCTATGAGTAAGCACTTCCCAATCATTGTTGACTAGAACAATATTTGGATCGAACCCAACCTTGCGACAGCGTTTAGGTAACATTTCACCTAGCATAAAATTATCAGTTAGATTACAGAAATTTTCGTCTCTTAAATCTTTAAATTCAAGCGAAGCACGACTAGAGAGTGGGTTGCTTTTAGGTAGAACAACACTGACCTTATATCCTTGAGTGGTCGTGTTTAAAGGTTCAATATGAATGCCTTCTTCAATCTTAGGAAAAGAAACGAGGCCAATGTCAATTGTACCCTCAGCAAGCAATTGTTGAAGATGACGAGACCCATCTTGAACTAGGACCAATTCCAAGTTGGAATGGGTAGCAATAAATTTTGATATTTGAGGCATGAATTGAATGGCAAAGAGAGAAGTTAATCCGACTTTCATTATTTCAGCTGGATTATGATTATAGCCTTGAATTTCAAGAACTAGTTCATCGAAAGCTTCGGTCAAGTTTTTCCCCCTGTCATAAAGAATTTTACCGGTATGAGTAAGCGTCATTTCTTTTTCTGAATAAGTAAAAAGTTGTGTATCTAGTTCCAGTTCAATTTTTTTAATTGCTTGGGAAAGTGTAGGTTGAGTAATAAAAAGACTTTTAGCAGCGTGAGAAATGTTTTTTGTTTCTGCTACAGCAATAAAATATTTAATCTGACGTATATCCAAGATAGACACCTCCTTTTAGATTTTTAAATTCATTATATCAAATGACGGCTATTTCTACTAATAAAGCTAATTTTTGTTTAATAGATTGTTTTGTTTTTTGCATTATGATTGATTTTATGAGAGCTTGAATATTGTTATAGTTTCCTCAAAATCTAATAAAAATAGAGATCCTTCTTTGATTTGTCTGGCAGGATCTCTATTTAGTTTGTTTTATTTAATTGCTCCATCAACCATGCCTTTAAGGATTTGTTTTTGAGCAAAGAGGAAAACAATAATGATTGGAATCATAATCATTAAGGATGAAGATAAAATCATATCCCACTGTTTAGTGTAGGAACCGGCAAAGTTTGAAATAGCAATCGGTAATGTTTGAATGTCATTACCGACACCTAACAATTGCATCGGCAGTAAGAAATCATTCCAGATCCAAATGCCATTTAAAATAATAATCGTAACATAGATTGGTTTCATAATGGGCATGACTACATAAAAGAAAGTTTGTAGTTTGTTAGCACCATCTATTTCGGCAGCTTCTTCAATCTCAAGTGGGACACCCTTTAAAAAACCATGAAACATAAAGACAGACATGCCCATTCCAAAGCCAATGTAGGCCAAGATTATCCCAGGATAAGATCTCAAGAGTGAGAAATTCATTAGGGGTTCAGTTACATTCATGGATAGGATTCTAAACCAAGTAATCAGTGGATACATGACGACTTGGAAAGGGATAACCATTGAAGCCACAAACATATAAAAAATGAGTGAAGAAGTTTTTGATTTGTATCTCACTAATCCCCAAGCAGCTAATGAACTGACCAGACTAATTAGAGCCAAGGAAGTGACAGTAATAATTACTGATGATAAAAAAGAACTAGGATAATCAATAGAGGGGTTGTTCCAAATAGTAAGGAAGTTTTCCCATATTTGTCCCCAATTTTCAGGCAGTGAGAGTGGATTGACTAATATTTCGCGAGAGGACTTGGCTGAGTTAATAAATATTAACAGTAAGGGGCTGATAAATAAGACAAAAACTAAGAGGGCGAACAACTCTAAGAAAAACTTTTTCCATTTGATAATTGACATTACATTTCGACCTCCTGACGTTTTGTAATATAAGTCTGACTAAGACTAATAATGACTAGAATAACAAAAAGAATTACTGCTCGAGCTTGACCATAAGCTAAATTATTTTCAACAGAAGCAGTATTATAAATATTCATAGTGATAAACTCAGTAGACTTGATGGCTTCACTATTCCACATCATAGAAGGGCCACCACCCGTCAAGGAGTAATTGACATCGAATATTTTAAAGGAATTATTAATGGTTAAAAATAAAGAAACAGTAAATGATGGCATAATCATTGGCAAAGTAATGTGGCGTAGCTTTCCCCACCAATTGGCTCCATCTAAGGAAGCAGATTCATACAATGAACGAGGAACGTTTTGCAAGCCCGCGTAATAAATCATCATAATATAACCGGCATATTGCCAAGTTGAAGTTAAAACCAAGGCAGAAACAGCTAGACGCGGAGAACCTAAGAAGAGATTTTCAACCAGCCAATCGAAAGCCAACAATTCTCCAACTTGAGGAAAAACATTATTATAGATAAATTGCCAAATATAACCCAAGACAATTCCACCAATTAGATTAGGAACAAAGAAGCCCGCACGATAAATATCTCTACCTTTAACTTGACTAGAAACAATCATAGCTAAAGTAAAAGCGACTAAATTAATAATAATTATATTAAAAAAAGCAAAAATAAAGGTAACCATCAGAGAATAACGAAAACGAGAATCGGCAAAACTTTCTTTATAATTACCCAAACCAATAAAATCTGCAACAGGCTTAATAATCCCGCCCCAATTCGTAAATGAATAATAAATGCCCATCACGAAGGGAATGAAAATCACTAAAGTAAGTGCAATAAAAGCAGGGGCCACTAAAAAAATAAAATTGCGACGCTGCCGTTTACTACGAGATTTTTTATGAGAGGCAGATGCCATAAGAACCCTCCTTATAAATGAAGGAACTAGAAGAAACCCTCTAGTCCCTTTAAGAACACTGCTAAATTAACCTTTTATTTTGAAAGTTGTGAAATTTCTTCAGACATTAGTTGAATGAATTCATCTTTGTCAATGTTACCTTGAGCAAATTGACCATAGATAGGGCCTAGGTTATTCATACCGAAACCATCAGGCATAAAATAAGTCGAATCAAAGGAGTAAACTGGCTTTTCATCAACAATCCATTGTGCTAAGAATGCAGACATTGGCGCTTGTGGTGTTTCTTCAGTGGTTGAGAAAGGTGAGATCATATTGGCTTGGTTTACAATATAGTCTTGACCTTCAGGAGTATCCACCATGTCTTGGAAGAATTTATTGATAGATTCCATTGCGCCAGATTCTTTATTCACAACATAATATGATGGAGCACCAATAAAGAGACCATCAGCATTTGCATCAGTTCCTAGTGTTTGATAAGGAATGAAGCCCATTTTGAAATCAGCCTCTAATTCTGCTAAGTTGGGATCTTTCCAGTTTCCTTGATGAAGGAAAGCTGCTTGCCCTGTAGCAAAAGCAATATCCATGTCTTCTTGTGTACCTACTGTTAACATTTGCTTGTCAGTATGTTGGAAGAGAAGCTCTACCCAATCCGCATAGTTTGCCATACGGTCTTCATCGACTTCGCCTTTTAGGGTCATTTCTGTAACAGTACGGTCACCATTTTCTAAACCGGATCCAAGATAAGCGTTGAAGTCATGATTACCCATAATCCATGTTTCGCCTTCTTTAGTAGCATTTGCTACAACTGAAGTCAGTCCTAATTCTTCTTTACGATTTTCTAAATCTTCAAAAGCAGCTTTGACTGCTTCAAAAGAATCTAAACTAGCTGGATCAATGCCTGCTTTTTCTAAAAGGTCTGCATTATAAGCTAAACCATAGCCTTCAACTGAAACAGGGAAACCATAGACTTCATCGCCTTGTTTAAATTCAAATTCAGTTTGATCAATCCAATCACCTTCAAGAGGAGTGAGGAAATCAGCCCAGATATCGTAGCCTCCTTGCCCTTCAATAACAAAGACATCAGGACCGTCACCCGCTGTGAAATCTGATTTCAATTGGTCACCTAGAGTACAGGAACCTGAACAGACTTTAACTGTAACATCCACTCCATTAGCCTCACCCCATGTTTTAGCATAGTTAGTTAAAGCCTCTTGAGTTTCACTTTTGTTAGAATAGAGCGTAAAAGCATCAGGACTGTCGGACGCAGCTGAAGCGCTCGGCAGAGATATGAGAGAACTAGCCGCTAAAATCAAGCTAGCCTTAGAAATTTTTGATAGAATTGTCATGGTATTCCTCCTATAATTTTAACTTTTGTTATAATAATTATAGCTTTAAGAATAAAGGTTTGCAATCGTTTGCAAAATTAATAAAAAAAGTTACAAACAGGAGGACTAGGATGGCTAAAGAAAGTGCATTAGAGTTAAGGAAGCTGGTAATTTACAGTATATTTACCCGTAACTTTTCAAAAGAAGGTAGTTTTAAAGAGGTGGAAGCTGAAATTCCACGTTTAAAAAAGTTGGGGGTTGATATGGTTTGGTTTTTGCCTCATTATCCGATCGGAAAGATTAAACGAAAGGGCACAAAAGGATCACCCTATGCCATAAAAGACTATCGCGGCATTCACTCAGAGTTAGGTAGTCGCGAGGATTTTATTCATTTAGTGGATCAAATTCATCAAGCGGGTATGAAAGTGATGATTGATATCGTTTATAATCATACCTCTCCAGACAGTCTTTTAAGCAATCAAAAATCTCAATGGTTTTATCAAAAACCAGACGGCAGTTTTAGTAATCAGATTGGTGATTGGACAGATATTATCGATTTGGATTATAATGACAATTTTGACTTATGGGATTATCAAATTGAGACTTTAATGGACTATGCCAAAATCGTTGATGGTTTTCGCTGTGATGTAGCTTCTTTAATTCCTTTAGATTTTTGGTTGGCTGCTCGTGAAGCAGTTAAAGAAGTTAATCCTGACTTAGTGTGGTTAGCAGAGAGTGTTGAGCCTTCATTTATTCTCGAAACAAGAAAACAAGCTATGACCGGACTGTCAGACTCCGAAGTCTATCAAGCTTTTGATTTGACCTATGATTATGATATTTTTAATGATTGGGTTGCTTATTTAGAAGAAAATCAACCTTTATCTGCTTACCTTACTAGTTTAAATCGACAAAATTGGATTTATCCTGCCAACTTCACTAAATTACGTTTTTTAGAAAATCATGATCAAAAACGTATTGCAGCAAGAATTAAGGATAAGCACTCGTTAGAACAAATAACAGCCTTTAACCTCTTTTTACGTGGTGCGCATTTAATCTATAATGGACAAGAGATTCAAGCTAATCATCTACCTAATCTTTTTGAAAAAGATCCAATCGACTGGTCTAATGAGTCGACTTTTTCAGAGTATTTAGCGGACTTAATCCAAATTAAAAAGGAGTATATTCCTTGTGAAGGAAGTTTTGAAGTGGGTGGTGATGATGACTTAGAAGCTGTTTGGGTTAAGTATCAAAACCATGAAGAATGTTTGATGGGGATCTTTGCTTTAAATAAAGAAAAACATGGTTCGATTAAAATACCACTTGCTGATGGAGCATATCGTCATCTATTAGAGGATAGATGGATAAAAGTTAATGATGGAGAAATAGCCTTATCCGATAGACCTCAATACCTCACTTATAAAGAAGATTAAAGCCAAGCCTCATATCAAAACAAATTGGTATAAGGGTACATTTGTTATATGCTGAAACATCAATAAGATTTGATGTGAGGTGATAAAATGGAAGATTTAAAGGTGATGGTTGATTAAGACAAAGCGTTAAGTGATGAGAATCGTTTAGTTATTTTGCAGCTTTTGAAGAAGGGGGAACAGTGTGCTTGTGTATTACTTGAGCAACTTGACCATTCTCCATCGGGATTGTCTTACCACATGAAAAAAATAGTTGGATCAGGCATTGTTAAAGAGCGTCAGGAAGGGAAATGGGTTTACGGTCGTATTTCTAATCAAGGGCGAAATCGCTTTATGTCAAATCTCAATGTTTTAACTAAGCCTACTGATAAAGAAATCAACAAGTTTTAAGCAGTTAGCTATTTAAAGGAGTTGTAAAATGAAAAAAGTAGCATTTGTCTGTGTTCATAACTCATGTCGAAGCCAAATAGCAGAAGCGCTTGCCAAACGTTATGGTCAAGGTGTAATTGAGGCATATTCAGCTGGAACGGAAGAAAAAGATCAAATTAATCAAGAGGCTGTGCGTTTAATGAAAGATATCTACCAGATAGATATGGAAGCTAACCAGCAGCCTAAATTAATCACTGAACTAGCTGAAATCGACTATTTGATCACTATGGGCTGTAATGTGAATTGTCCGTTTCTTCCTTTTAATGATCGCAAAGAGGATTGGGGCTTAGAAGATCCCAGTGGTAAATCAGATGAAGCATTTAAAGAAGTGATTGCTTCGATTGATCAAAAAGTCAAAGAATTAGTTGCCGAAATTAGTCAATTATAGGAGGTTTTTTATGAATCAAGTTGAAATGAAATCGTTTGAAAAAAACTTAACATTATGGGTGTTGGTTTGTATGATGATGGGTGTGTTAATTGGAAAATTCATTCCGCAAATACCAGTCTTTCTCGGGCAATTTGAATTCTATAATGTTTCCATTCCTACAACTATTCTCCTATGGATTATGATTTACCCTATGATGTTGAAAATAGATTTTAATAGTGTTAAGAATATTGGAAAAAATCCTAAGGGCTTATATATTACTTGGATGGTCAACTGGGTGATCAAACCACTTACCATGTATTTAATCGCTTATTTATTCTTTAATATTATTTATGGTCGTTTCTTATCAGCTGAATTAGCTTCTGAATATGTAGCGGGTGCCGTTCTCTTAGGAGCAGCTCCATGTACTGCTATGGTCTTTGTTTGGTCGAAATTGACTCGAGGAAACAGTGCTTATACTTTGGTTCAAGTGGCAACCAATGATTTGATCCTTTTAGTAGCTTATGTGCCAATTGTTAGTTTCTTATTAAAGATGGGGAATATTGCTATTCCTTGGGAGACGCTATTATTATCTATTGTACTTTTTATTGTTATTCCGCTTTTAATGAGTATGGTTACACGTCGCATTATTATCTCAAATAAAGGCAATGATTACTTAGAGAATACCTTTATTCCATCTTTTGATCGTTACACTTCTTTAGGCCTATTATTGACTTTGATTATTATTTTCTCTTTCCAAGGTAACCATATTATGAATCAGCCGCTTAATATTCTATTGATTTCTATTCCTTTGATTATTCAAACTTTACTAATCTTTGGAATTACTTTTGCTATAGCATATAAAGTCAACTTGCCATACTCAATAGCAGCACCTTGCGGCATGATTGGTGCTTCTAACTTTTTTGAATTAGCGGTAGCGGTAGCTATTTCACTTTTTGGACTTTCTTCTGGAGCTACTTTAACGACTGTTGTCGGTGTCTTAGTAGAGGTGCCTGTTATGTTAATGTTAGTTCGCTTTGCTAATAGTAAGCAACATTGTTTTAGAAAAGAAGAGCAATCCATTTAATAGATTGCTTTTTCAGCTAGCATTCGATTAAATAAATTGCTATGATATAATGAATATAAATAATTTCAAGGGGTGAGTAAGATGGATGCTGGAGAAGATGTTCGAGTCTGGAGTAACAAGAATTATAAAAAAAGACATTCACTATCAGCATCGCTTACTCGCCTTGCTTTTAGTGGGTGTTCTTTAATTGTTTAACTATAAAAATGACAGTGATTTGTAAAATCACATATAAATGAAAGAATTTTCATTTAGGAGGGAAACAAATGAAGAAATACCAAATCGATCAAATTAATCATTTACAAGAAAAAATCAATCGCATGGACCCAATTGATATTGCTGAACAATTTGATAACTTAACGGCCTATGAAATTGCTTTAAGGATTAAATTGTTGAGTAAAGATCTATTAGCGGATACTTTTGCCGAGCTGAGTAAAGAAAAGAAAATGGAAATCATTGAGATTCTATCTGATGAAGATACTGGTGAATTGATCAAAGAACTTGATGAAAATGAACTAGTTGACACTTTGCAAGAATTACCAGCCAATATGGTAAAAAAAATCATGCAATACTTTGTCACCGAAGATCGGCGACCAATTATTAATCAATTGTTGGGTTATCCAGAAGAAAGCGTCGGATCAGTGATGACCGTTAACTTTTTAGCTGCAAAAGAACGCTTGACCCTTAAAGAAATATATAATCTGGTACTCCAATCAGATCTAGATGCCAATAAATTAGAACAAATCTGGATTACAGATGGATCGCTACGCTTGTTAGGATTTATTCATTTGGGTGATTTAATTCGTTATCCTCAAGCTGAAGTATCTGACTTATTAAAGGGCTTAACACGCACAGTATCAGCTAAAGATGATCAAGAAGTGGTAGCTAAATTGGCTCAAAAATATGACTTGTCAGAAATACCGGTTGTCGATTCAGAAAATCGTTTAGTAGGTACTGTTCCTGTTGAATGGGCCATTGATATCTTAGCAGAAGAGTACCATGAAGACTTCGGAAACATTCACGGGATCAATGACGTGGAAGAAACGCATTATTTAAAACAATCTGATTTGTCGATAGCCCGCAGTCGAATTACCTGGTTAATCATTTGTTTAATTACTGCATCTGTCACGGGTTTTATAATTCAACGCTATGAAGTGACTTTAGCTACCAACGTAGCTTTAGCCATGTATATACCGATGTTAATGGATAGTGGGGGGAATGCAGGAAGTCAGTCCTCGACTACTATTATAAGAGCCCTATATTTAGGAGAATTACAAGGTGTTTCTTTTGTGAAAATTTTACTAAAAGAACTTAGGATAGGTTTTATTGTTGGACTTGCCTTGGTTGTGGTCAATATGTTAAGAATTTTAATTTTAGATTCTGTTTCATTCCAAGTGAATCTGGTCGTATCGATCACTTTATTAATGACCGTCATGTTATCCAAAGTAATCGGTGGTTTATTACCAATTTTGGCAGACAAATTAAAGATCGACCCTACTGTTATGGCAGGTCCTTTAATTACGACGATTGTTGATACTGCATCCTTACTAGTATATTTTGAAGTAGCTAGTCGTTTATTGAATATTTAATCCAGTGAAAACCATCTTGTTGCTAAAAGACACTGCACCCCATAAATGGGACAGAATAAAAACACCTTTCACACGAATTCTGAACGGCTCCTTGTTAAGTAGATAGGTAAAAAAGTAAATTTTATGCACCTATGGATTTTATCCGTAGGTGTTTTTATGTTGGTCTCACTATTTGGGGTCAGTTCTAAAAACAACAAGATGGTTTTTATATTAAATACGAATTTGAGTCCATTTTCCTGCCTTAAATCGGTGGCGCATAAGAAGAAAGCGTGAAAATTGATCAGATAGTACACCGATCCAAATGCCAGCGAGTCCGAGCTTAAAAATATTGACCAAAATAAGAGTAACTGCGGTACGAATAATGGATGCTGAAATAATTCCTACGAATAAGGTATATTTAACATCACCACCTGATCTAAGACAACCTGCATAAATGATTTGTGAGATCTGTAATAGAACAATGACCATAGTGAATTGAATAACAATAATAGATTGGTCAATCAACTGAGGGTCCCTGAAGTAAATACCCATTAAATCGCGTCCGAAGAAGAATAAAAAGGCTGAGAGTATTATAGAAATAACAAGTCCTATTCGTTGGCAAATTTGACCAAATTCAATCGCTACTTTAGGTTTTTCTTCACCTAAGGCCTTACCTGCAAGAGCAACAGCCGCTACCTGCATTCCATCCGCAAAAGAAAATCCTAAACCCAAAATATTCATACCAGCATTATGGATTGCGAAAGTGTTTGTTCCTAAGCTAGCAGCAGTTAATGCAGTGGCTAAGAAACCAATCCGCATCGCTAAGTTTTCGATATACATAGATGATGAGAGCTTCCCAATCGTTTTAGCAACATTGAAATCAAAATGAACTTTGTTTTTCAAGAGATACCTAACTTGAATCAAACTATGAGGTTTAAATAATGAGCGTACACTCATAAACATTGCTACGACTGAACCGAGTACAGTCGCAATAGCCGCTCCTTTAATACCTAAAGCCGGGAAGCCAAACTTACCACCAATTAATAGGTAGTTAAAGAAGACGTTCAAGACAGAAGAAGTCAGGTTAGTGACAAAAGCTATTTTGGTATTACCACTTCCTCTTTGAGCGGCATTGATCGTCATAGCAATTAAGTTAAAGACCATGCCACCCATAATAATTTGATAATAAAGAACTGCAGAAGGGTGAGTATCTGGTTGACTACCTGCTAAGTGGATAATATCACTGGCAAAGAAAACAGTGATCAAACTAAAAAGTAAACATAATATAAGAGTTAGAATCATGGCGGTAAGAAAAACGCTATTAGCACCCATTTTATCTTTTTGACCTCGACGTCTAGCAACTAAAGACGAAACGGCTATATTAATCGAAATAAAAATTGCTAAGGCAATAAATTTTGGTTGAGTGGTTAAACCAACGGCTGCAATGGCATAGCTTCCTAAACTTCCTACCATCATGGTATCTATCATCCCCGCTAAGGCAATAAAAAAAGACTCCAAGACCGAAGGCCAAGCCATTTTTAAGGCTGTTAAATAATATTTTTTGTTCATTTTAAATCATCCTTTATTTAACTTTGTAAAAAAAGTATTCAACTACAATCCTATAACTTTGCTGTCTATATTACCAGAAAATTGCCCCCTTTGTTTCTACCAACGGAGTTTGAATATGTTTGAATTAATATCAGTAGAATAGCTACTTATGCTATAATGTTTGAGAATGGACGGAGAAGGAGTGCCACAATGATTCAAAATATTAAAATTAGTGACAAAGAACATGATCAATTTGTAAAAGAACATTCTAATGGCGATATGTGCCAACTATCCTCTTGGGGAAAAGTAAAACAAGCTTTTGGTTGGAAGTGGTCAAGAGTTAGTGTGGGAACTGATGCCCAAGTGACAGGCGCCGCTTCCTTATTATATAAAGAAATCCCATTGATCAAACGGTCTATCTGTTATGTTTCAAGGGGATTCGTGGTCGATTGGTTCGATGATGAATCGGTCAAAGCATTGTTAGAAGCGGTAAAAGAAGATGCTAAAAAACACCGCGCTTTTCTAATAAAAATAGATCCTGATATAGAAGAATCAACAGCTGGTCTATTAGAACAAATTGAATCCTTTGGCTTTAAGCATCAAGGGTTCACTTTTGGCTTTAAAGAGGCGGCTCAACCGCGCTTTCATATGGTAACTGATATTAATAAGAATGAAAAAGAACTCTTAAAATCTTTTCAAGGTCGAACGCGAACTAATGTCAGAAAAGCCAATAAGTATGGCTTTGATTTAGAAGATGCTCCTGAGAGTAAGATGTCTATTTTCTATGACATCATGAAAGTTACTGGTGATCGAGATGGCTTTTTAATTCGTGATCTTTCATATTTTAAACGCATTTATCAAGAAATGAATCCTCCTCATGAAGCCAAGCTCTTTTTAGTAAAATTGAATCCAGACCAAGCAATCAAAGGGCTCGAACAAGATGTTAAAAACCGCCAAAAAGAACAGAAGAATTTGTCGAAGAAAGAAATCAGTGAAGGAATTCTGCAACAGTTAGAACAAATCGAACAGTCGATTGCAAATACTTACGATTTAATAGAATCCTTAAAGCAGGCAGAAAACGAAAGTGAAGAAACCATCTATTTATCAGGAGCAATCTACGTTCAATGTGGACGCAAGGCCTATTATTTATATGGTGCATCTTCTAACCAATTCCGTGATTTATTACCTAATTACTTTATGCAATGGGAAATGATGCGTTATGCTCAAGAACAGGGGTGTTTATCGTATGATTTTGGAGGGGTGTCGGGTATGGAGGGGCATCCAGAGGATGACGCACCTGGTTTGTTTGAATTTAAAAAGCGATGGGGAGCTAATAAAAGAGCTCGAATCGGTGAGTTTGATTACGTACTTTCGCCAATACTTACTAAATTATATCGCTTTGCCTTTTCTTTAAGAGCGCGATTGATTCAGCTTAGAAATCGGTAACGGCTTTATTTTAACGAAAGTTAAAATGGATATTAGCAAGCTACTTCTAGGGGTTCAAATTTTAAGTGAGTTACATATGAAATTAAGATTATATTTAAAATACTATTCGAACACCTGAAGTAGAAATATTGAATTAAATTCTTCCTTATTATTTTATGGCTAGTAATATATAATAGCCCAACTTATATTTTTATTTCTAAGATTCACTTAATTTCATTTAATTAGAATGTAAGAGCGGATCAATTGGAAGATTTTTCACCTATGCTATAATATCAAAGAAAGATGGAGAAGGAGTTCCACAATGATTCGAAATATTATAATTAGTGATACTGAACATGATCAATTTGTAAAAGACCACCCCAATGGCGATATGTGTCAATTGTCTTCTTGGGCCAAAATAAAGCAATCTTTAGGTTGGAAGTGGTCGAGAGTTAGTGTGGGCCATGAAGACCGAGTGACAGGAGTTGCATCCTTATTATATAAAGAAATTCCTATTATCAAACGTTCTATTTGTTATGTGTCTAGGGGATTCGTGGTCGATTGGTTCGATAACGAATCAGTTAAAGCCCTTCTAGAAGTGGTTAAAGAAGATGCAAAACAACATAATGCTTTTTTAATCAAAATTGATCCAGTTCTAGAAGAGTCCACCCCTCATTTATTAGAACAGATTGAAAGCTATGGATTTAATCATCAAGGGTTTACCTTTGGTTTTAAAGAGGCGATTCAGCCCCGTTTCCATATGATTACAGATTTAAATAAAAGTGAAAAAGAAATACTGGATTCATTTCAAGGATTGACTCGTACTAATATTCGAAGAGCTAATAAATATGGCTTTATTCTAGAAGAGGCGCCTATAAGTAAAATGGCTATTTTTTACAATCTTATGAAAGAAACAGGTGCAAGAGGGAAGTTCTGGATTCGAGATATAAGTTATTTCGAGCAAATTTATAATGAAATGAATCCAAAAGGAGAAGCACAATTTTACTTAGTGAGGTTAGATCCAAAAGCAGCCATAGAAGGATTAGATGCTAATGATAAGAATCGTCAAAAAGAATTGAAAAGTCTCAAAAAGAAAAAACCAACTCCAGAATTTGAACAACAAATCAAACATTTAGAAGAAGCGATTGAAAAATCTGCTCATCAGAAAAAAACTCTTGAGCAAATTGCTCAAGAAAATCCAGCCGGCTATTACTTATCAGGAGCCATTTTCGTTCAATCAGGTGGGAAAGGCTATTATTTATATGGTGCCTCATCTAATCAACTACGTGAATTACTACCGAATGACTTTATGGTTTGGGAAATGATGCGTCAAGCGAAAAAGCGGGGATGCCATTCATTTGACTTGGGAGCAATTTCTGGCTTAGAAGATAAGCATGAAGATGATGCACCCGGACTGTATAATTTTAAGAAACGTTGGGGTGCCGTTAAAAGTGCTCGAATTGGTGAGTTTGATTATGAATTATCGCATTTTATTTCAATCTTATATCGTCAATTATTTAAGTTGCGCCAAATTTACTTTAATTGGCAAAAGAATTGAAAATAATAGTCGTAAAGAACGATAACTGACAAATTGTAATAGATTATTACTAGAATATTCATAAATACATGATATACTAGAATCTCGAAAGGGAGGTAATTTTGTGAAATTTTTAAAACGCTCACTGGTAACAATAATGATAGTAAGCCTAATCTTTGGTTTAGTATATGCAGGTGGAATCGGCTATTATTCTAATCGTTTTCAAGCAAATACTAAAGTGGGACAAATTGATGTAAGTAACTTGACACTCCCTCAAGCAGAGGAAAAAATAGAAAAATATGTACTAGATCAACAAATTGAATTTTTTGAAAATGATCGGTCAGTAGCAAGTATTAAAATGAAGGATTTACAGCCTCAAATTGACCAATCTGCTAAATTGGAAGAGCTTTATAATAATCAAAATCCAAATGCTTGGTTAAATTATTACTTTAAAGGTCAAAGTTTTGAGGACACCTCTTTAACTGACATAGAGATCGATTACCAAGTATTACAGGATAAATTAGAGGCCCAAGGCTTAGATAATAATAAGCGTTCCGCTTCACAAGATGCCTTTATCGACTATTCAGAAGCAGAAGGCTACCATGTTGTTGAAGAAAAACAGGGAACTCAGATTGATGAGGAAGCTTTAAAAAATGGTATGATGGCTCAGATTCAAGCGGGTAATTCTAACGTAGAATTAAATCAATATTACAAAAAGCCTACAATGACCAGTCAAGATAGCAAAATTGAAGAGTTTTTGGAACAAATTCAAGATGTTGTAGATACAGAGATAACTTTAGAGATTGATGGCAACGAAGAAGTCATTCCTAAGAAAGAAATTGAAAAGTGGCTGCATTTTGATGAGAACAATCAAATCGTTTTCGATGAAAATATGATTATGGAATTCTTAAAAACATACAATGATAAGTATTCATCTTACTTAAATCCTCGTTCCTTTAATTCTACTTTACGAGGTCAAGTTACAGTACAACCTGGTACTTTAGGATGGTCAATTGATCGACAAGCTGAAGCGAGTCAAATTGTAGAAGATTTGCAAAAAGGCGAGGACGTACGTCGCGATCCAGTAGTAGTAGGAAGCGGTTATGGAAGTGGTGGCGATGATATTGGTTCAACTTATGTTGAAGTAGACTTAGCTAACCAAACAATGTTTATCTATATTAATGGTCAACTTTTCACACAAACACCGATTGTTTCAGGAAAAGATGGGGCTGAAACAGTTCCAGGCGCTTATGCAATTTGGAGCAAGGAAAGAGATCGGTATTTAGAAGGATATGACTGGGTAAACGAAAAAGACTATAAAGTACATGTGGATTATTGGATGCCGTTTGATACTGTTGGTCAAGGTATTCATGATACTGCTAGTAGACCGGCCTATGGTGGAGATATCTATCGTTCTAATGGATCAATGGGATGTATCAATACTCCACCAGCAGTTATGCAACAAGTTTATAACGCTTTAGAAGTTGGTACGCCTGTCATTGTTTTCTAATTTATGCAATTTTTTTAAATACAAGCATCAGCATATGTGATTGTTCACATATGCTGATGCTTGTTTTTTTATTTTGAAGAAACTGCGGCAGGTTAAAAACTTAAAAATAGGCGAGTATAAACACTGACATTCTTAAATACCTTGGAGGTAGCCATGAAGATTATTGAAATTTCTTATGATGAACTTGCACATTTTTTAGCTAATAAAAGTGGCTTTTCTTTTTTACAAACAGCTCAAATGGCTAAAGTTTTAGTTGCTCGCGGTTTTCAGGAAAAACGTTTAGCTTTAGAAAATGCAGGAGTTATAAAAGCTGTGGGATTGGCTTATAGCCAAAAGGTCTTCGCCGGTAAAAGAATGGAATTAATGGCAGGGACTTTTGCAGCAGAAGAACAGTATGAATCACTTTTCTACCAGCATCTAAAGTTATATGCCAAACGCATGAAAATCACGGAGGTGATTATTCAACCTAATCACAAGGATCATCTCTATAATAGTGAAGCAACAACCATTAAGGATTTAGAAGCAATACCAAGCTATTTTGATGAATTAGGTTATACTAGAGAAAAGTCAAATGTCTACAATATGCAAGGAATGCCGACTTTCCAATATTTAAAAGATTTAAGTGCTTTTACATCAGAAGATGAAAAATTGCTTTTAAAATCTTTTAATAAAAATAGTCAAAGAAAGATTAAAAAGGCTAAGCAGTTTGGTCTTTCGATACGAACAATGGACTATGAAGAAATGGAAGATTTCTGCAGAATAACTAGGGAAACCGCTCAAAGACAGGACTTTGGAGATAAATCACTAGATTATTATCAAGCAATGTATAAAAACTTTAAGGATCAAGTTGAGTTTTTAGTAGCTGAGATCAATCTTCCTAAAGCCATTGAAAAACTAAAAAGACAAATCAATGAATTAAACCCCAAAAAAGTTCAAGATCAAGACCGAATCAAGTCATTAGAGAAAGATATAGAAATGGTTCAAGCCATTCAAGATGAAGAGAAAAAAGAAATTATTCCTTTAGCAAATATGTTAATAGTTTATTTAGATCAAGAAGCAACTTATTTTCTGGGGGGATCGCTAGAATCTTATCAAAACTTTTCAGCTCCATTTCTATTACAATATGAAGCCATGATGCGAACAATTAAAAAAGGGATTCCTTATTATAATTTTTATGGAATTGAGGGGGAATTTGATGGAAGTGATGGCGTTATGCGTTTTAAACAAAATTTCAATGGTTTTATTCTTGAAAAAACGGGCGTTTTCTTCTATCGTCCGTTCCCGCTTTATTATAAATTGACTCACTCTTTAAAAAGAATAGTATTTGGCTTAATTCCAAAAAAATAATGCAAAATAGGATAAAAACCATCTGCAATAAACAGGAGGTTTTTGTGCAGAAAATAAAGCGTTTTCCTTTTAGAATATTGAATATCTGATATAATTGAAGAGAAATAATTAGAATCTGGAGAAAGGTAAAAGAATGGATATTAGACAACTAAAGTATTTCGTTGAAATTGTTCAGTCAGATTGCAATATGACTAGAGCAGCTAAGCACCTTTTTGTTAGCCAATCTGCACTTAGTCAAATAATTTCTTCATTTGAAGAAGCTCATAATTTAGACCTTTTTTATCGCGAAAGAGGTCGCTTGGTAGGACTGACGCCGATTGGTCATAAGTATTATAAGTATGCTTTAGAAATGATTGGTCTTCATGATCGAATGATGACGACCATTCACAATGAGTCGCGCAAGCTTAATAATGTGGTACGCATCGGTCTACCTTCTATTGTATTGAGAACTAGACTAACTAATGTCGTCTTAGATTTACGAAAAACTTATCCGGATGTAAACCTAGAAATTATTGAGGGCGGTTGTCAGTTCTTATATGAAAGGTTAGATGAAGGCGATGTGGATTTGGCTATTCTGATGGATCCCATTCGACGGACAGGGGAATTTCAAGACCAGGTTCTGATTCACGATAAATTTGTTGTCTTTATGGATCCTAACAATCCTTTAGGCAAGAAGAAAAAAGTGACCTGGGATGAAGTGAACCAAATGCCTATTGCCATTTTTAATGAATCATTTTCTACTAATCGTTTGGTAATGGATCAATTTGCTCAAAGACAGATGAAACCTGAAATTTTCGTTCACTCTTCTTCTTGGGAATACCTTATTGATCTTGTAAAAGGGAATGAAATAATTACGATTCTTCCTCTATCTACTTATCATTTAATGAATTCGGATCAAATAATTTATCGCGAATTCAAAAAAGATTTACCTTTTAATATCTATTTATCAAGAAAAAAATATGAAGCTTACCCGACCAGCCATAACTTACTTTATGACTGGATTAAAAACTATATAGACCAGCAAGTAATTAGTGGGTAAGAGTCAAATATCTTTCAAGCATATTTCTAAATTTTAGAAATATGCTTTTTTTGTGCTGTCCACTCTTTTTTTAAATAATTTTTTAAATTTAACAAAACTGCTTTGAAAAAAATTAGGCAAAACTTTATTTAAATAGTTGGCGATTACACAAAGTATTTAATAGATAAAATTTAATACGAATTCATATTAAATCAAAAGCTATCGCACTTATGACCTCTTTGTGAAAAATTTTTATAAAAAAACTGTTGAATTTGTGAAAAATAGTGGGAGAAATCACAATTAAAATCCTACCTGATTAGTAAATGTAATGGAATCGATTTCTTTTTCTAAGTTGCAAGCCTCTAAATGATTGCCTATACTCAATTTGTAAGCGCTTATCAAATTTTGTGTTGCATAATTTATGGAGTAAGTATTTAAATTTGATCGATCAAAGTCAATTTTGAGTTTGTGAATTATTTTTATCTAACAAGTTTTACTTTGTGATTTTGATTGAAGGAGAGAATAATGACTCAGTTAAAGACTTTAAGTTATACGGTTGATAAAGGCATAGCCAAGCTTGTCCTCAATCAACCCAAGAGCCTGAATGCTATTAATTCAGCAATGTTGGATGACCTAAATACTTTTATGGATGCAATGGAGCAGGACGAGAGTATTCGAGTAATTATCTTGACGGGTGAAGGTAAAGCCTTTATGGCCGGTGGAGATATTAAAGAAATGATGAAGATGGATGACCAAGTGGCTAAGAAATTCATTGAATATGGAAATTATACAATGAATCGCTTAGCAGGCCTTAAGCAAATAATGATTGGGGCTATTAATGGTTATGCCTTAGGTGGTGGTTTGGAACTCGCTTTAACTTGTGACTTAAGAATAGGAAGTTCTGAAAATACAATCGGTTTTCCTGAAGTCGGCTTAGGAATTATGCCAGGCTATGGAGGCACTCAAAGAGCTGTCCGTTTAATCGGATTAGGTGCAACAAAACGATTAGTTTTCACTGGAGAATTGATAGATGGTAAAGAAGCTTATCGATTAGGTTTGATTGACTATTTAGTTCCTTCAGCAGACTTATTAGAAGAAGCTGATAAATTAGCTGACAAACTAATGCAGCAAGCCCCACTTGCTTTAAAAAAAGCCAAACTGGCTATTAATCGAGGTTCCCAATCAAGCTTACAAGAAGGACTCTTATTAGAAAATGAAATTGTGATTGGATTATTTAATAGTCAAGATCGTATCGAGGGTATGAATGCCTTTGTTGAAAAGCGAAAAGCTAATTTTAAAGCCAAATAAGTTAGGAGGAATAGTATGAGTCAATATCAAGCGATCTATGATGAAAAACGTCGTTCAGTTGAAGAGTTAGTCGCAATGATTGAACCGGGTGAAGGGATCGTTCTAGCAGCGGCTGGAAGTGAGCCATTATTGATTACCCAAGCTTTAAACAATGCTAAGCAACTTAAAGGGAATCGATTGTATCGGATGTTATCAATGTCACCGGTAGTTAATCTAGCTAAAGATCAATTAAAACAGTTTACTTTTTTCTTATCAGGCTTGGATCGTAAGGCTATGAGAAATACAGATGTCGATTTAATTCCTTCTCATTTCTCAGAAATACCCGCCATTATTAAACAAAGAGAACCAGAACCTGTAATGATTAGTCAAGCTTCACCAATGGATGAAGATGGATACTTTTCATTTGGCTTAACAGCTGCTTATACACCGTGCACGGTTGAGTTTGCAAAAAAAGTGTTTCTTGAAGTAAATGAAAATATGCCGCATACACATGGAGAGGGGATGAGAATTCATATCTCAGAAGTAACTGCTTTTGTAGAATCTTCTGAAGATGTTGTAGAATTACCGGATATCGAATTATCAGATAAGGACCGCAAAATTGGTGAGTATGTTGGGGACATTATTGAGGACGGTTCAACTATTCAAATCGGCTTTGGAACAATTCCAAATGCTGTTATGAATGCTTTAAGCCATAAGAAAAACTTAGGGATTCATACCGAAATGTTGCCATCATCAATAGTAGATCTTTATAACAATAAAGTTATTACTAATGAAGAGAAACCGGTCGGTAAACACCGTTTCTCAACAACTCTAGCTTTAGGAAATCGTCGCTTGTATGATTTTATTGATAATAATGAGGATGTCGAAATTCTTCCGGTTAACTTCATAAACAATATTGTTGAACTTGCAAAAATTGAAAACCTGGTCTCAGTCAATACAACTTTAGAAATTGACTTCTTGGGTCAATGTAACTCTGAACAATTAGAAGATTTCTACTATTCTGGTACCGGTGGTCAATCAGACTTTGCTGTGGGGGCAAGAATTGCTGCCAATGGTGTGGGAATTGTTTGTCTATATTCAACAGCTAAAGATGATACCATTTCTCGAATTGTTCCACATTTACATAGTGGTTCACCTGTTTCAACCTCAAAAAATGATATTGAAATTGTTGTTACAGAATATGGGGTAGCCCACCTTAAAGGTAAGAGTATTCAAGAAAGAGTACAAGCTTTAATTGAAGTGGCGCATCCGAAGTTCCGTGATGGTTTAAGAGAAGAAGCCATCAAGCTTGGTTATTTAGAAAATAAAAAATTAAAATAAAAGAAAAGGATTGATTTTAAAATGACTACAAAGATTGAAAAATTACAGTATTTATATCCAGAAGATATCTATGGTTACTCGCATGATCTTTCAGAAAATGAAGTAAACTTTCTAATGAAGCTGCGTGAAGTACTTGAAAAAGAACTTTATCCAGTTATTGATGAGCACTGGAAGAAAGAGCTTTTCCCGATGGAAGCTTTTAAGAAAATTACTGATTTAGGTTTGATGACTCATCCAACTCTTTTCGAGGGACGGGAAAATAAACGTAAAACTTCAGAAATTTTTAATCTTTTCCGTCTTTATGAATTAAACCGTATGGATTCTTCAATTGGTGCATTCACTATCGTCCACGGAGGACTTGCTTACTCAACTGTTTTAATCGGAGGATCTGAAGAACAAGTTAATTACTATGCACCTAAATTGGCCTCTTATGAATGGCATTCATGTTTCGGTTTAACTGAACCTCTTCACGGATCAGATATTGCCGGTGGTCTATCAACAACTGCTGAGAAACAAGGTAATAAATGGGTCTTAAACGGTGAGAAGAAATGGATTGGCGGGGCAGCAACTGCCGATGTTTTACCAATTTTTGCACGCGACGTTGAAGATGGCAAGATTAAATGTTTCATGGTAGCAGGCGGAACTAAAGGCTTAACAGTCGATAAGATTGATGGAAAGATTGCCTTAAGAATGGTCCAAAATGGACATATTAAATTAAATAATGTTGAAGTGGACGCTGAAGCGCGTTTAGAAAATATTAATGGCTTTAAAGATGTCGCTAAGATCTTATACACTACTCGTGCAGATGTGGCTCACTTAGCAACAGGTTTACATGCTGGAGCTTTAGCTAATACCTTGAAATACGTTAAAGAGCGTGAGCAATTCGGTAAGAAAATTTCTGAATTCCAACTAGTTCAAGAAAAACTAGCCAGAATGCAAGCAAACTGTGTGACTTCATTAGGACTATCTCACCGTTTAGCTGTTCTACAAGAAAAAGGTAAGTATGCAGAAGTTCAATCTTCACTTGCTAAAATGAATAACGCTTACCGTCTGCGTGAAACAGTAGCCCTAGGACGTGAGCTATTAGGTGGTAACGGTATTATTGTTGAACACGATGTGGCACGCTTCTTCGTGGATGCTGAAGCAGCATATTCTTATGAAGGAACCCACGAAGTCAACTCATTAATTATCGGTCGTCACTTAACAGGTAAAGGGGCCTTTGTTTAGAAATACCAAGCTGAAGCAAGAGATAAGGAGCGAATTATGAAGAAAAATTTAGATGAAGTAGTTATTGTTGGGGCAGCCAGAACACCTGTAGGAGCCTTCTTGGGCGATTTAAAAACGGTTCGTGTTCAAGACTTGGGAACAACTGCTTTAAAAGAAGCAGCTAAAAGAGCAGGTGTCAGCCTAGAAGAAATTGAAGAAGTTATCTGTGGCCATGTGGTTGGTTCACCTACTTCAAGTAATATTGGTCGTGTAGTCGGCATTAATGCAGGTTTACCGATTGAATCTACTGGTTATACAGTCAACCGTTTGTGTGGTTCTGGTATCCAATCAGCTGTTTCAGCTGTACAGCTTTTACAAGCTTCTGAAAAGAAATATGTGGCGGCAGGGGGAGCAGAGTCCCTATCTAGAGCACCTTATTTCTTACCAGAAGAAGTGCGTTTCCAAGGATTTAAAACTGGTGATCAGCGATTAATTGATGCGAATACTATGATTCATACAGGGTCAGTCGGTGATGGGTACCCAGACTTGATTCATATGGGACAAACAGCAGAAACTTTAGCAAAGATGTATAAGATTTCGCGTGAAGAGCAAGATGAATTTGCTTTAAACAGTCAAGCTAAGGCCAAAAAAGCCATGGAATCAGGACGCCTCGCTCAAGAAATTGTGCCAGTTGAAATAACTGATCGTAAGGGAAATGTGACTGTGATTGATAAAGATAGTCACCCACGTCCGGATACTAGTATGGAAAAATTAGCTAAGCTAAGACCAGCTTTTGTTAAGGGTGGAAGCGTCACAGCCGGAAACTCTTCTGGACTAAATGATGGGGCAGCTTTCGAAATTTTTACGACTAAAGAAAATGCCGCGGCTAATAACTTAGAAATCATGGCTAAAGTAATGGATTATTCTGTTACTGGCTGTGAGCCAGATTTAATGGGGTTAGGACCAGTTAATTCGATTAAAGAAATTTTGGAGCGTAATGATTTTACTTTAGAAGATATCGATATTCTTGAGATTAACGAAGCTTTTGCAGCCCAAACTCTAGCCTGCTTGAAAGAATTGGGTAATGGCCCTGAAACAGAGCTATATGAACGCTTAAATCCAAACGGAGGGGCTGTTGCATTAGGACACCCATTAGGATGTACAGGGGCGCGAATGATTACAAGTATTTGTTATGAGTTCAAGAACCGTCCAGAAGCACGCTATGCGATTGCATCAGCTTGTATCGGCGGCGGAATGGGAATATCTATCTTATTAGAAAACGGCTATTACAAGGACTAAGTCTAAAGAGATTAGGAGAAGATTAAATGAAAATTCAAAAAACAATGGTCATTGGATCAGGTATTATGGGCAATGGTATTGCCCAAGTCCTTGCCCAGGCTGGTTATGAAGTTTACTTAAATGATATTAAAGAAGAATTTATTGATCGCGGATTAGAAAAGATTCATAAAAACTTGCAAAGAAATGTTGAAAAAGAAAGAATGACGGCTGAAGAAGTCGAAAGAATTAAAGGAAGAATCCATAAGTCTCTTTCTTATGATGATGCTAAAGATGTTCAACTAGTGATTGAAGCAGCCACTGAAAATCGTCAAATTAAATTGGAGATTTTTAAAGAGTTAGATAAAGTCACACCTGAGGAAGCTATTTTAGCCACTAATACTTCTTCTCTGTCACTAACAGATATTGCTTCAGTAACTAATAAGCCGGATAAAGTAGTTGGTATGCACTTCTTTAATCCAGTACCAGTTATGAAATTGGTTGAAATTGTGACAGCTTTACAAAGCAGCGAAGAGACGATTCAAACCGTTCAAGAAGTGATCGATGCCTTTAATAAGACCATGATTATCGCAGATGACTCACCAGGATTTGCAGTTAACCGAATCTTAGTTCCAATGCTTAATGAGGCCATCTTTGTATTGGGTGAAGGAATTGCCAGCAAAGAGTCCATTGATACAGGGATGAAATTAGGAGCAGGTCATCCTATGGGCCCACTTCAATTATGTGATTTAATTGGTTTGGATACTTTATTATCAGTGATGACCGTTCTTTATAACGGATTCAATGATCCTAAATACCGTCCGGCACCATTGCTTAAACGAATGGTTGAAGCGGGATATTATGGTCAAAAATCTGGCAAAGGCTTCTATGACTATTAGGAATTGCTATAACTAAAAAGTTTACTTCTGTTAAACTAGAGCTAACAATTTGACCCCCTCATTTTGTCGGCTCTAGTTACTTTTATCTAACTAGTCACAAGGGGAGAGCCATAATTATGGAGGTGGAAATATGGATAGAATTTGCCAATTATTGGGGATTGAATACCCCATTATTCAAGGAGCAATGGCCAATGTGTCGCGCTATCAATTAGTAGGAGCGGTCTCTGAAGCAGGAGGCTTAGGTGTGATAGCATCTGGTGGTATGTCAGCTGATGAGTTAAGAAGACAGATTCAAGAAGTTAAAAAAATGACTCGTAAGCCCTTTGCGGTTAACTTAATGTTGCAAATGAAGAATATCGAGGAATTGGTTGAAGTAATTATTGAAGAAGGAGTACCGGTGGTTACCACTGGTGCAGGAACTCCTAAGAATTTTATATCAGCTTTGCATCAAGCTAATGTGAAAGTACTGCCAGTTATACCTAATGTTAAAATCGCTAAAAAAATGGAAGCGCTAGGTGTTGATGCAATTATAGCAGAAGGACAAGAAGCAGGAGGTCATATCGGACAAGTTTCAACCCTGCCTCTAGTTCGCCAAGTGATTCGTTCAGTTGATGTACCTATTGTGGCAGCCGGTGGTATTTTTGATGGTGCGGGTATGTTAGCTGTGGAAGCCTTAGGGGCTAGTGGAGTTCAGATGGGTTCTCTCTTTCTAAGTTCCAAAGAAAGCCCTATCAAAGAAGGATTCAGGAACTTAGTCCTACAAGCCGACGAAACAACCACGGTGGTTACTGGACGTCGTCTAGGACATCCTGTTCGTGTGTTACCGAATAAAATGACTGAAAAATATATTCGTTTAGAATATGAAGGGGCTTCAGATGAAGACCTAATGAAATTAGCAGAAGGTGCTATGCGGCGTGCAGTTTATGAAGATGATGTCGAGGAAGGATCCCTTATGTGTGGTCAATCAATTGGCTTAATTACTGAGAGCCAGAGTGTTGATGCGATTATTCAAAAATTAATGGAAGAATACCGCCAAGCACGCTTAAAGCTAATCAATCAATAAACATTTATAATAAGCTACTAAAAAACTCTAGACTTCTAGTAGCTTTTTAAGAGTTTTAAAAATAACAATAGTTGAGTAGATATCTTTAATGAAAACAGATTGAAAACGATTAATATCAGCATTCTTTGACAGGACCGCTAGAGTGTTTAAGTTAAGGATTTAAGTTAATAAGAATACTAGTATCACAACAAAAGTATGGAAGGGGTTATGACTTTAGAAATTAAACAAATTAGAGAAGACGCTATGACTTAATTAGTGGATTTAGTCCATGAGGCATGGTCCGAAGGGGTTTATAAAGCGAAGAAATTTGAAAAGACAGCATCTGCTATTTCCCTTAACAAAGCACTATAGAACAGCTCATTAGGATGCGTTGCCGTTCTTGGTGGAGAAATTGTTGGTATGACTCTTTGTTTAACGAAAGAAGCAGATTCGACTTTTAGAATGTTCCAGTTAGACTTTATTGACAAATTGATCACCTTATCCAACCAAGCGCAACCGGATGAAGTCGAACGAGTGACTCGCGTCTTCTAAAGTGAACGTCAAGCCTATAGACAATTAATTACCGAAGTCTTTGATTATTTTAAAGAACAGGACTTGGAAAATGTTTATTTAATCACCGATACGGATTGCAATTACCGTTTTTATGATTACCTCCATTTCGAGCTTATCAATGAGACACGTATTAAATTACCAACCAAAGAGGGCTTTAGATATCGGGATGAATTTATGTATGCCTGTTCACTTTAAACAAAAATTTTAAGACAGCTTAATCCTTTAAGATTAGGCTTTTTTTATGCAAAAATTTAGAAAAATAAAAAAACACAAAAATTTTTGTTGACAGGAAAAAGGAAAGACGGTAATATTCATTTTGAAAATGATAACAATTACTATTTATCTTTAGGCAGATAAATTAAAAAAAGGAGATCGTATGAAGTATCAAGCAAAAACAAAAAAATGGTGGTTAGTTCTTTGTCTTATTATTGGCTCTTTAGTGAATATTTCTTCAATTCAATCTGTTGAAGCAGAAGAAGAAAGAAAAATAGTCACTTCTTTTTATCCAATGTATGCCTTAACCAAGGAAATCGTTGGCGATAAACACCCTGTTTTGATGATTAATTCAGCGAATGGTATTCATGGTTTTGAGCCTTCGGCTAATGATGTGGTGGCCATTTATGATGCTGATATCTTTGTTTATCACTCAGATATCTTAGAATCTTGGGCTCAAAAAATTAAGCACAATGTCGAAAAGCAAGAGAAATCTAATGTGATTATTATTGAAGCTTCGAATGGATTAGCTATGAAGAAAGTGCCGGGTCTAGAAAAACTAGAATTGATGGAGGGTAAAGATGAATCAACCCTTTATGATCCACATACCTGGTTAGATCCCATTGAAATAGGCGAAGAAGCAAAGTTGATTGCTCAAGCCTTAGGGGAAGTGGATAGAGATAATAAAGATTACTATTTGCAAAGAGCAGAAAGTATTGGAACGCAAGCTCAGGTTATAACGGATAAATACACCTCACTTTTTAAAAAGCTCAAGCAAAAGACTTTTGTCACTCAGCATACAGCCTTTTCTTATTTAGCCACACGCTTTGGCTTAACACAGTTGGGAATAGCAGGTGTGTCTGGACAAGAGCCCAGTGTGAAACAATTGCAAGAAGTGAAAAAGTTTGTGGAAAAATATCAAGTCAAAACCATTTTTACCGAGCCGAATATTTCAGATAAAGCTTCACAATTAATAGCCCAAGAGACTGGAGCTAAGGTAGAAGTCTTGGATCCCTTAGAAGCGGATCCCCATAATGATTTAAGTTTACTAGCTAATTTAGAAAATAATTTACAAAAACTGTTAAAAGTTTTGCAAGAAGAAGGAGAGAAATAAATGAAACCATCTAAAATACTCTTGTCATCCGCCGCTTTATTGACACTTTTAAGTTGGCATGAACCAATTAAATCAATCTACGCTCAAGATGATAAAGATTCATTCATTAATTATATTGAGGGTAGCGATGGAGAAAAGCCAAGTAATGTCTCAAGCACTGAAAACCGCACTATGGAAGAAATTTCAATGGAAGAAGGCATTGCGGGCGAGCAAATTATTGTCCAAATCAATAGGGAAGGTTATGTGACTTCTCACGGTGATCATTATCACTATTTCAATGGAGCAGTTCCTAGTGATGCTATTTTTTCAGAGGGAGTCTTAGCCCCTGAAGATTATCAATTTAATGAAGAGGATCTTGTTAGTCAAACGGATGAAGGGCAAATTATTTTAGTAGGTGACCAATATTATCTTTATATAGAAAATCCAGATCAAGCTAAAAATCTTCGTTCTTTAGAAGAAGTGTTACTACAGTCATACAGTATGGATCCTGTCGATGCAAAGGCTATTTATGATTTGATGGAAGAATATGATCTTGGCGAAGAGGCTATTATTACTTATGAATTAGAACGCAGTCCTGAAGAAGTAGCAGATCAAAAAGGGATTGAAGGAGAGCATGTTGTTGTCTATTTAACCGAAGAAGAGTTTGTAACCAATCACGCTTTTGATTTACATGTTTTCTATGGTGACCTTGATCCAGAGGCTGTTTTCTCTGAAAGACTCTTAACACCTGAAGATTATCAATTGGACCAAGAAGATGTGGTCGCAGAAATTAAGAATGGATACATTGTAAAGCTAGAAGATCAGTACCAAGTTTACATAGCTCCTGAAGATCGGGCCCAAGCTGATAATATCCGAACTTTCCAAGATATTGAAGCTCAAGTAACCAGCAGTCAAAAGGTCTTTAAACAAGCAGGTGGAGTGCGTAAAGATGTAGCTAACACCATAGCAGCTGGTGAAGTGGGTGGATCAGGTAACCGCAATTCCAGTGGAGCTTACGTAACGGATGATGGATATATCTTTAACCCTTATGACGTTATAAAAGATTTAGGCAATGGCTTTATTGTTCCCCATGGTGACCACTTCCACTTTATTCCAAAGTCAGATTTAACGCCTCAAGAAATAATGATTGCAAACGCTGTTCT
This sequence comes from Facklamia sp. P12955, assembly GCF_050409565.1. Taxonomy (NCBI): domain Bacteria; kingdom Bacillati; phylum Bacillota; class Bacilli; order Lactobacillales; family Aerococcaceae; genus Facklamia; species Facklamia sp. P12955. The sequence continues at coordinate 25,810 of NZ_JBNUPF010000007.1, read as the reverse complement.
ATCAGGTGGAAAAATTTCACAAGGCAATAGTAAAACAGCTGATAAAGGAATGGTTGATCAGATCATTCATGACAAAGCTGTTAATCATAAAGGTCCTTACACAACGGATGATGGTTATGTCTTTTCAGTGGGATCCATTACTAAGGTAACGGATACAGGTTTAATTGCTGCTCATGGTAGTCACTTCCATTTTGTTCCTTTTGCTCACTTAAACAAAGGAGAATTAGCCCAAACACAAGCTTATATTCAAAAGAAATTCGGAATTAAACGTAATTTATTGGCTGAATTTGGTTTAGCTAAAGAAGATAACAAAGTTGATCAGCCAAGTAATAAAAAACCTTCTCAAAACCTTGATAAGATAGCTGATAAGCCAACTGAAAATGATCAAGGTAATAAAAACCAAACAAATTCAGAATATCAGCGCCTATTAGCCAAACTCTATGCTTTGCCAATCAACCAACGTCATACTGAATCTGATGGTTTGGTCTTTGACCCGGAACTCGTAACAGATGAGATTGAGGGAGACTTCGTCTTACCTCATGGTGACCACTTCCATGTTATTCCACGTTCAAGTCTATCAGATTTAGAAATTAAATTAGCAGAAATGAAATTAGGCAAACGTCCATCAGTCGCTGTGAAGCCAAAAGACCCACAAGTTGATAAAGCAGATAATGAAAAACCAGCTGAATTAGACCAAGCAAGTCAATCTGAAAAGCCTAGCCAACCAGATCAACCAAAAGCAGATGGAAAAGTTGATTTCTTAGCTCAAAATTATAAGAAGTCAGCTAAGGGTAAGGACGGTAAAACATATACAACGGATGATGGCTATGTTTTCACACCAGAAAGTATTTTGAACTACTCTAAAAAGGGGCTTACAGCTGAGCATGAAGGACACACTCACTTTATTCCTTTTGGTGATTTAGACGACAGTGAATTGAAAGCAGCTGCTGACTTTATCAATCAGCGAAACATTAATGCAGCAGAAGAAAGTAAATATACAGCAGAAGAAATTGCAGCCAAGTTGGCCTATATTTCTTTGGAAAATGGTGTAGCCATTGAAGATCTGGAAGTCAACGGTAACGAAGTGATTATTCCGCACGGTAATCATTCACATACAGCGAATATGGATAAAATTCCAACAGAATTAAAGCAGTCTAACTTCACATCGGAAGAAGACTATCAAACTCAATTGATTACGCTTAAAATGAGTGAAGTATCGCGTAATAAGGATTACATTGATGTTTGGCGTAAAGATGCTACCATTTATGCTTTAACGAAGTTCTATAAAGTAGTAGAGATACCATTAGATGACATAGAATTACCAATTAAATATGATCAAGTCTCATTAAAAGATGTAAAAACAATAGAAGATCCACTTTTTGAAAAGAAAGTCTATGTCGCTCAGCGCTATAAAGTTAAGCCATCTGATATGTTTATCTTTAATGGTCGTATCAAAGTTGGTGATCTTAATTTAGTGATCGATGAGATTGACGTAACAGAAGTCTATGAAACAGATTCAAATGATTTGCCAGAAACTGAAGAAAATGTTGAAGGAGAAAAGGATGAAGTGGTTGAAGAAACTCCTTCTAATAAAGGAGTTAGCCATCAAGCGGTCATTGAATATATTAAAAACTACTATGGTAAGGCTGCTAAGTCTGTTAAGTACGGAAAAGGTTTTGGATATATAGTGACGCCAGCTTCTGGAGAAGAGAATGTATTAATTATAGAGTCTGAAGCAAGAGCAGCGATGGAAAATAAAGAGGCATTGCCAGAACTTGCTAGTCAGAAGGATGGCGTAGATTCAGAAAATGAAGTTTCTTCACTAGATGAAACTACCAAAGAAATTTCGATGGAACAATTGAAAAATTTTGTAGGTAATTACTATGGGGTAAACCCATCAAGTATTCAAATATTTTCAGGCATGGTAATCGTTCCAAATCCTAATCCAGATTATGCCAACCTTAATCTTACGATTAAACAAGTAAAGCTTGCTTATATTATGAATGGTGAATTACCTGCTATGCCACAAGTTGCTCCTTTTGCAAAAGAAGAGATTGGAGAACGAAATGATTCTAATTTAGATGATGCAGAAATAGGCAAATAATCAAAATTATAACAAAGTTATGTTAAGAGTCCTTGTTAATGATCAAAGGACTCTTAATTTTTATTTAGGGAAATTAAATATCAAAATTTATGTCATACAAATAAATTTGATAGACAAGAAAGTAGGCATATTTTATAATCAAAATAAATTTTTTGATTATAAGGAGCAAAAGCTATGGCTAAGAAATATCAGTGCTCTTATTGCGGGAAAGAGTTTTCCAAGTCTAAAATTGACTGGGAAGGTTCAGAACCTGAGTTTGAAGAATATTACTGCAAAAAATGCAGCGAATCTCTTATACAAGCGAGTATCAATGCGATGGATCCCAATAGCAACGGCTATGAGGAAGATGGATTTTAGGAAGAGGAAAGGTTAGGTTTTTAAATTTAATTATTAAAGCATTTCATTTAAATAGAAAATAAGACTTCTATCGATAGGAGTCTTATTTTAATTGTCTACTACAAGACTTAGAAGTAGCCAAGGAATGTCTATTCATTCATGATATAATATAGGAACAATCTTCAAAACTTAGCTTAAAGTAGTAAGAAAAGAGGCATTTAATGAAGCGCTTTATTGAAATTGATGAACTTAGCCAGTATCCAAAAGCTTTTTTTATAAATGTAACACTGGGAAATGATCAAGCCAGTGGAGATGACCACTATTTAGGACTTGAGGAGCCACTATATAATGAGGCGAGTCACATTCCGCATGCCAAGTCATATTATTACGAATTGGTGTACGATGATAAGGGGTATATGAGGTCCCAGAAAAGTTTATAAGCTCATTTCAAAGACCTTAAAGACAAAGAGCTCATGGTGTCTTGAGGATTGGGCGTAACCGCTTGTAGCAATTTATTAGCCTTAGATGAAATAGGCATTGAAGGAAAGTTATACACTGGTTCTTATTCGCAATGGTTGAAGAAAAAGCAGAAAGCTGTTAAAGGAAATGATGAGTAGAAAGAGTGAGTGAATGAAAAAAGAAATATTTCCGACTGAAGTATTGGAAGTTGAAATTACTGAGTTAGACCATAAAGGAAATGGCTATGCCCGTTATGTCCATGCGCCAGACCGTGGGTCGAATGGAAAGGGCTTGAAATTATTTATACCCAATGCCGTTCCAGGGGATAGAGTTCGGGTGACGGTACCTAATGCCAAGGGCAGAAAGCAAGCAGTCGTACCGTTTGATGCATTATTAGCAGCCAGTCCTGATCGTAATCTTGATATTCCGCTCAAAGACGCCAATGCCGGGGGAACGCCATTAATTTCCATGACCTATCCAGCTCAGTTAGCTTATAAAACCCAAGAAGTAAAGGACCATTTAGCAAGCCAAGGATTCGATCCGGCTTGTGTTCGACCCATTATTGGGATGGATGATCCCACCCGTTATCGTAATAAAATGGAGTTAAGCTTCGGAGCTGAAGGGGCTATCGGTATGCATGAACAAGGTAACTTCACCAAAATCATCGATATGAAAGATTCGGTGCTTGCTCCTAAACTATTTGTCCGAGTAAAAGAAGTAGTCGCCGACTGGCAAAAAGATTATCAATTATCCTATTATGACAAACAGACTCAAAAAGGTCTTTTGAGAAATCTCTTATTGCGTCAATCCTTTGTCACCGGGGAGTTGATGGTAGTGATTTATGCCACTGAAGCACCTAGTCAAATGCAAGAGGCAGTGGATGATTTGAGTCAGCGGCTAAGCAAACGCTTCGATCAATTAGTTAGTTTACAATGGGTTCTACACAAGGAAGCGACGGAACGGATTCAAGCCGACGAAACGTTTATTCTTCATGGGCGCGATTATATTAATGACGAATTAAATGGCTTTCGCTATCGGATCTGGCCGGAGACCTTTTTCCAAGCCAATCCTGTCCAAGCGGAGAAATTGGTACAACTAGCCTTGGAATTCGCCCAGGTCAATGATCAAATGCGCGTCTTAGATCTTTTCTGCGGGGTGGGAACTTTTAGTTTGCCCCTAGCTGAAAAGGCTAAAGACTTAGCCGGTATTGAGATTGTGGACCAGTCGATTCAATCAGCTATTCGCAATGCGATTGATAACGGCTTAGACAATACCTTCTTTATGACCAGTGATGCGAGAAATGGCTTGAAGCGCTTGGAAACCGAGTGGGGACGACCTGATTTATTACTATTAGACCCTCCTCGTTCGGGGGCCGGTGGAAAAGTCATGCGTGCCATTGGAAGATTTGGTACGGATAAGATTGTTTATGTCTCTTGTTTTCCTAAAAGTTTAGCAGAGGATTTGGTTTGGTTACGTGACTTTGGTTATGAATTAATCTCTGTCCAGCCGGTGGATCAATTTCCGCATACAACGCATGTGGAGTGTGTGGTATTGATTGAAAAGAAAGTGTAAGAAAATCCTGATTCGATAAGCCTTATGTCATATGATTAATCTGATTAAAGCATTTTTTCTGTGTTTAAATAGAGTTTTAGGGATAGATTGTCAGTATTTAGTAAAATTGTGAGAGGAAACTGGTTAGGAGAATTGAACAATGATTACTAATTGAACAATTGGATGGCCAAATGTACTGAGTCTAACTTGAATTAAAACATTGATTTTTCAAAAAAAGGTTGGTACAATTTAGAAAAGATAAAAAGGGGTTTTAATATGCATGGGGGAGCCAGAGAAGGTGCAGGACGTAGTAAGTTGCCTGAATCAGAAAAACGTAAAGCTAAGAGCATTTATTTTAGTGAGTCAGATATTAACATGATAGAAGGTATAACTATTGAAGGATGCACTAGCTTTAGTCAAAAGGTTATTGAACTAATCTACTATGCTATTGAAAATTTAGAAGAATCATCTACTAAAGAAAATACGATTATTTGTGAAGATTCCTTTGAATATCAGAATATCAAAAATGAAAAGGAAAGGGCAGACAAAATGAAATTTATCGACCTTTTTGCTGGAATCGGTGGCACAAGACAAGCCTTTGAAGATGATGATTATGAGTGTGTATTTAGCTCTGAATGGGATCAATTTGCTGCTAAAACCTATGAAGCAAATTATGGAGAGACTCCTTATGGTGACATTACTCAAATTGATGAGAATGATATCCCAGATCACGATGTCTTATTAGCCGGATTTCCTTGTCAACCATTTAGCAACATCGGAAAACGTGAGGGATTTGCTCATGAGACTCAGGGGACGCTATTTTTTGATGTGCTTCGCATATTAAAAGCAAAGCAACCTAAGATGTTTTTACTTGAAAATGTAAAAGGTCTTTTGAATAATGACAAGGGACGCACCTTTAATATTATAATTAAGCAACTTACAGAACTAGGCTATTCCGTTTTTTATGATGTGCTAGACGCTCAGAACTTTGGATTAGCACAACGTCGGGAGAGAGTTATTATTGTTGGATTCCATCCAAGCTTAAACGTAAAAGAATTTGAGTTGCCTCATGGGAATGAAAACATTCGAGTTCCAGTTAAAGATATTTTAGAGAGGAATCCTAAGGGATATACAATTTCTAAACATCTCCAAGAAAATTATCTCTTCAAGAAAGACGATGGTAAGCCACAAATTATTCATTTTGAGAGTGATATACGGGTTAACACATTGGTTTCTAGCTATCATAAAATACAGCGGTTGACAGGAACTTTTGTAGAAGATGGTGAAACAGGACTTAGACTATTGAGCGAATTGGAATGTAAGCGTCTCATGGGCTTCCCTGATGATTTTTTATTTCCAATATCCAGAACTCAAATGTATCGTCAGTTAGGAAATTCAGTAGCCATCCCAATGGTTAAAGCGGTAGCGGATGAAATGAAAAAGGTGATGATAGAAGGCCAGGAATACGAGCCTATTCCAGCAGAAAAACAGTTGAGTTTAGCAATATAATAAATATCAAGTCGTTCATTCGTAATTAAATGAACGACTTTTTTAATCATTATTTGTGAATCCTTTAATTTGAAATTTTTTGCCACGTTTTTTACTTGGGTATGTCCATTTAAATGGGGTTCCAAATTGACCACTATGGCTGTATTTTTCGAGATAATATGATATATATTCATCTTTCTTAAAAACTTCAAATTTGTGCGTGAAAATTATCATATCGGCTATCTGAACTGGGTCATTGACTAAGGGATTGTTGTCTCCAAAAATGAAAAACTTAAGTAGCTGTTCATTATACTCAGATAAGTTACTATCTAAAATATTGATAGAGTTTGGATGTGTTTCAAGAAGACGCTTCCGACTGCCTACTTTCTCGAATTTCAATAGTGCATTAGCTATGGAAGATTCATGATCTATGTCTAATGCTGATATCAGGTCAGCAATATTGCCTTCGTGAATAGTAACTTCCTTGGCGGTAGAATTTTTAATGCTAATGTTTCGCACCAACTTCTGACCATTACTCATTTCAATGCATACGGTCAAATCAGTTTTAGGTAATCCGTTATTAGAAAGTCTAGGAATGTCTGATGATGCCTCGATATTTTTGATGGTGTCCACACCCTCGGTAAGACCAATAGCTAACAAGACAGTTTTGAATAATATATAGGTTGAAGATTTTATGGTTCTTGATGCATTTGTGTAATCATTCCATAACTCTATATTTTTGGGGTCTTTAAAAAATAAAACAGCACTATTTTCTGAAATAGATCCTAAAACATTTGCTCTTTGGCCTTGTGGCATCTTTTCGGTTGTTTTTGTTACTATTTTCCTGGCTAATTGATTCACAGTGATAACATCCGTAATGAAGGAAACGTATGTCTCACTTTTGATTTTCTCGGAATAACGTTTCGCATTTTGCATTTCTTTTTCAGAAATGGAATCAGGAACAACCAGAAAAATCTTTGTGATATTATCATTAATAAGGCGAATATTTTGAGCCATGTACTCGTTTCCATAGATGCGATCGTTTCTGACAGAACTTGTGCCTTTAATAAGCCAAGTTTCATTATTGAATTCTGAAAAGACGACTTTAAAGTCCATTTTGAATTGTTTTTCTTTATTGGGGTACCCAATATTATAATTAGAACTAAATTCAACATTAAAGTTTGGATCGTCGCAAATAGGCTCAATGACATTGTATATGAGTTCTTTAACGCTTTGACCAGATTTATATTTCATTAAGTTTTCATTTACAAACATTCAATATCTGCCTTTCACTTAAATATCTCTAAATCATAAAAACATACGACATGATTGATTATTAGCTTTCAAACTCGATTGGCTAATGAGATTCAGATACTATCATTGTAACAATTACATTATGTTTAAGCAATACAAGGTCTGTAAAAATAGAGACTAGAATATAAATTGCAAATAGAACGCAGCCACCTAGAACAAGGTAATCCTCGCTCATGAGAAGTGTCGCAATAATTATTGCAATGTATCATATATAAAAGATTATTTTATTTGAATAACCTTATATTCAATGTCTGTAAAGGATAAATTGAACAGTAAATTTATTATATGATTGTAAGTTTCTTCATCATAGGCTTCGCAAAAATGACTGAAATCATTATTATCCGCATTACCCACTCAACAAGTGCAGCATCGTCCAATATGAGCCCCTCTATTTGGATTACGTGTAACCCAATCTTGCTCACTTATTTCCCCGCTCTGACTTCTTCTTAAACGAAAGTGAGGGATAATATTAAAAGATTTCAAGCCATACAAAAATTCTTTAAAGGTTAATTTTTCTACTTCAAACATTTCAACCACTCCTAGTTATTTATTCAATTAAAAAAGCGCAACGAGATTCGTCGTGCTAGATAACTAGATTAGACTCATCTTTCTCTTTCGAGTTGGATTTAGCACCTTGCCAAAAGGTAGGTTGCTGCAGCTTCATTGGGCCAATTCCCTCTGCTTGCTCTGGATAAGTTGTGGTTTTTAATTGTAGAGTGATAATAGCAATGAAAGTCTTAAAAAACAAATAACTATAAGGATAAAAGGGGTATTGTTTGGTACAATATTACTAATTAAAAATGTAAATTTGATAAGGCGAAGGAGATAAAGAATGTTATTAACTCAACCAAGTGTAGAAGAAGTTAATAAATAACTTTAATTAAACTAAACAAACTAAATAAAAAATATTTTTATCGTGATGGAAAATTAATGATAAAGTCGATAGATTGGAAGAAAGGAATTACGTTGAGAGAAATTGAAATAATTATCGAAAAGCACTTTTTTGATGTTTTCAGTAATTAGGAGGACGACATAATATTAGTTAGAAATACAAGAAATTCTGCTGCTCATAAAGGAGGGTGTAATATTGAAACTATGATTGAAGTAAGAAAAAGTCTATTTGATGAACAATTGTTAGAAATTATTAATTGTCAACTGAATTAATTTTTCTGAATTCTTTCAGTCATTGCCACCATACAGCTAATATCCAGCTAAAGATATTGAAGAAGTTCAATGAGTTTTTTACTAAATTAAATAAGACATAAGATCAAGATGCAAATTAACGTTTATTTTACTATCAAGGTTGAGTAGATTAATTGTGAGGTGTTAAAAATGGATAATATTTTAAATTATGTGGCTGCTTTTGTATCAGTAATCACATTATTAAGTACTATAATTTCTGGAGTTATGAATTATAAATTAACAAAAAAACGTCTGAAAAACAAATCGATTTGGATAAAGAGATTAGTTTGTTAGAACACTTTGAAAAAAAGAAGAATACTCTCTATAAAATAATCCTAGTTTATAGACAGGACCAAAGAAAACGAATTGATAATTATGGTAGTAATTATGTAGGTTATGAAAATAAACAAATTACAGGAGATGGTCTAGATAAAGAGGACGCTGATCAAATTGTTCTAATTATGAGTGATCAAAGTCTGATATTTGATTCTGAAATAATAGACCAGTTTGATAAGACATATTCGGAATATATCGAAAAAGTTTCGAAAAGATATTATCAGGAGGAAAGTGATTTGGAATTAGCTCAAGAAAATGAACTATTCTATTTCCACAAGTTTGATGAGAGTAAAGATTTTTATAAACTTGTTATAGAAAAAGATGAATTTTATTCAGGAAAGCTTAGCTAATTTTACAAACAACGTTTGCAATCGACATTATAAATTACATACATAGCTTACTCACGACACATGTGGAGACGGTAGCGTTATTGTCCAAACTAGATGTCGACCAATGTATTAAGGTGAAATTAGATATGGACGAGTTAGATGTAACAGCATCTGAAAGTAAGGCTACTTATGAAGAAATTAAAGAATATGTTATGAAAAAACACGGCATGAAAGTATCTAATCGTTATATATCGTAAGTAAAGAAGAAATATGGACTTGAAGTTGGTAAAAATTATAATGTTTCAAAGAAGGAAAATCCTATAGCACCTAATTGTCCACCTGAAAAAGAAGAGGCAATTAAGGAGGCTTTAAAACATTTTAAGATGATTTAAATTGGAGTATCTCGTAAAGCCCCATTGAGCTAGCAGTCAAGGGGGCTTTTTCTTGTGTGCCCAGCATGGGCACAATCTAATGGGTGAAAGTCCCTAGTCTGCCCTAGTAGTGGGAAAGACATAGCCGAACACCAAGGGTGTCCATCGTGAGGTGGAATCTGAAGGAAGGTGTAGGCAAAACTCCGGTCTGACGAACAGAAATCACATCAGGCTGTACTTATGGATAAGTCTGCTAGACAAGTTAAAGTCCAATAACTACTCGGGAATAAATACAGTAAATGTGGCAGATATATGGAGTGAAAGAGTGTGCTCTTACCTGGGGAGGTCTTACAGGTAGGTGGAAACAGAGTAAGAAATCTATAGTAACAACGAACTGTAAGAAGTCAGCAGAAGTCATAGTAGCCGACGGCTTAAGCCGAATGGGGAAGGAGTGAACTTTAGGAGATATGAAGAAAATGAATGTAACTAATGATAGATACAAGAATAGAAAACCTTAGAAAGAAACAGAGGGCTACTTGGGGAGGGGATCTGCGGAACAGAAAGAGGAGCTAAGAGCATTCGCCTATCAGAGGATTACTGAAACAAAACATATCGACACAAACTTTAGTGATGCTGGGCTACTTGAGAAGATACTGGATAGACAAAATCTGAATAAAGCCTATCAGCGAGTAGTATCCAATAAGGGAGCTAGCGGAATCGATGAGATGAGTGTATATGAACTTATGCCGTATCTCAAAGATAACAAAGACAGCCTGCTCGAGAAGTTAAGAACGGGCAAATACAAGCCACGACCCGTATTAAGGGTAGAAATTCCCAAAGAAACAAAAGGGGAATACCGAAAGTTAGGAATACCGACGGTAATAGATAGACTGATACAACAAGGGATCCCCTAAGTATTAAGCCCAATCTATGAAAAACAATTTTCCGAAAATAGTTATAGACGCAACAGCGGAATGGGCAGGAATATTCAAACGGCCTATACCTCGCGATTTACAAAGTTTTATTATTGATGAAAATTTGATCGTTTTAAAGCGGGTATACGCTAGATTTAACGGCGGTAAAGCAACAGATACCTATCAAATACAAAGCGAGCCCCCTCTATTAATGTATGCTAGACATTTAAACCCTAATAACGGCTTAATCAGTCTTATACCTAGCGAGTTATTAGAGAATGGCAAAGGCTTTGATGATGCTTTACTAAGGAACGCCTTAGCTACCCGCATATTAGCTATGCGCAACAACCGCAACAAAGTTAAAGGCAATAAGATAAAACTAGATACACTTTGCAAAGAAGTTGGCAAAACAAACCCTACCTATAACCAAAGACGGACTCTTAAAGATAATGCCGAAAACATATTGACCGAATGGAAAAAAATGAAATTTATTAAAGGCTACGATATTTACAAATTAGACGGTAGCAGAGCCATTGAAGGGTTTATAATTCAATATACACCTTTTAACAAAGCCTTAAATTAGCCCGCTTGATTTTAGCGGGCTAATTTTTGGCCTGTTTATTATACATACAGTAATTTAGTGGTTTTGTATACATTGTAATAAAATAAGCGTATGCAATTTAACACCCCCGTCATTTAGCACAAGTACCTACGGCATTTAGCACAAGTTAAACGAGTTAAAAAACACGCCTTATCCTTAGAGCACCAACGATTTACAGTGTTTAAAAAAACCGACCATAAGTATACGTAAGTACATGTAAGTATACTTAGACGGCCTAGCCCGCCCTTGCTAGGGCAGGCGAGCAGGCCTTAATATAAAGGCAAGAAAAAAAGCCCCAGCGACAGCGGGGGCAAAAAGGTAGGCGCATCAATTAATCTAGATAACCTATACACCGCCCCAGCGTTCACGAATTAAAAATAAGTGTAGCAAATTGATGCGAAAACAAAGGTAATCTAAAGGCGCAAGAGTAAAGAGTGTAAACAAAGTGTAAAAGGGGAGATATGAAAAGGTAAGTATAAAACCAGTGCCAGCGCAAAAGGAGTGATAGCTAACACACATAAACAAAAATGAAGAATTGGAGTCCCTAAAAAGGGAAAAGACCACAAAACGCACACCCTAAAAAGATAAAATAGGCAGAAATGGCACCCCTAAAAAATGGATAGTGACAAAAATGACCTACAAAAAAGTACCCAGAGTAAACAGAGGTATTAAAAAAACTATTTACAAAAGAGGCAAAACAATGCAAATTAAAATAGCAACAACCCCAAGCGTAAGAATAGCTAATAGTTATGAAAATAAATTAGTCGATTGGAACGACTTTATAAAAGATTTTAAAGATAAATATGCTACCACAGACACCGTAGAAAGCTATCACGCGAAATATGACAAAAATAGCAAAAAATACGCAGAGCAAAGAGAATACAAACTAAGTCATAAGAATAAAAGAGGCGCTTTTGTAGGGGGTGGCTATCAGTCAATGAACCAAGAGCAGGGTTAAACAGAGATAATAAAAATATACTACTAAGAACGTTATTAGCCTTTGACTTTGACAACGGAACACCAGAACATTTTAACGATATAACAGACCGTTTAAATGCTTCTGATTATGCTTTTATTTTATATACTACTCACTCGCATTTAGCAGACACCCCAGCATTTAGACTATTAATGCCTTTAGACAAAGAGGTAAGCCCTAAAGAATATGAGGCGATAGCAAGATATATAGCAGGTATTAACCCGCAGGATATGGAAGCCTTAGACAGTTCAACGTTTGAGACAGCCAGAGCCATGTTTTACCCTACAACCCCTAAAAATGGCGAGTATATATGCGAATGGGCAGACGGTAAGCCAATAGATACACAAGCAGTATTAAGCCAATACTCTACTACCGATTATGCGCAGGAATGGAACCTACACCCTAAAGAACAAGCAAAGGTAGACGTAACAGGAACTAGACCCAGTGGAGATATAACCGACCCTCACAAGAAATACGGCTATATTGGCGCATTTAACCGCACCTATAATATCCATGATGCTATAAGCAAGTTTATACCCGAAGCATATACTTACAACACAAGGACAGAGCGCTATTCGTGGACGGGCGGAAGCAGTACAGACGGCGCAAGAGTATATCATGATTTTGGCGAAGCTAGTTATTTATACTCTGAACATGACACAGACCCCGCACATGGAAATAATAACGCCTTTGATTTAGTAAGGATACATAAGTTTGGAGAGTTAGATGCAGGCATAACAGATACAGCTATCAAAGATTTACCAAGTCAAAAAGCTATGATAGAACTTTGCAGGAATGATGCGAAAGTACAGGCAGAGTATAAAAAACATAACAATGATAAGGGGCAACTTGATTTTATGGATAGAACATCACCAGCCCAACAAGCGCCACGAAACCAGAACGAGGCCATTATAAAGGCGATCGATGCAGGCGAAATAGACCTTGAAAAGTACGATATTAACAATGTACCTACAAAAATATTAGATGCACTAACAGAGGCGGATAGAGACTTACAAATAACCGAGTTATACGCCAGAACGTCACCAGCGCATCATTTACCTAGTTTTATTGATGGAATTATCAAGGATAACAAGAAAGGCATATCAACAGGCTTTAAACACTTAGACAAATATTTAGATGGTGGCTTTTATGAGGGGCTTTATGTTATCGGTGCTATCAGTTCGTTAGGAAAAACTATCCTATCTTTACAGATTGCAGATGCAGTAGCTAAACAAGGCAAAGACGTACTTATTTTTAGTTTAGAGATGAGCAGGCACGAAATCATGGCCAAGACAATATCACGCTTAACTTATGAGCAAGTGATAGCTAAAGGCGCATCAATTAAAAATGCTAAGAGCGTTAGGGGTATAACGGTAGGTAGATTTTGGAAGAACTACACAAGCGAAGAAAAGGAAATCATTGCAGAGGGTATTAAAGAATACGAGAACTTTGCTAAGCATATCTTTATACACGAGAGGCAAGGGGATATAGGAGCAAAACAAATAAGGCAAGCAGTAGCACAGCATATTAAGTGGGAAAAAGAACCGCCATTAGTGATTATTGACTTCTTACAGATATTAGCGCCTTATGACGAACGAGCAACAGATAAAATAAACACTGATAAAACAGTGTTCAGACTGAAGACAACCCCTTTATTTGAGATTAACTCACAAAGGGTTTGTCTTCAGTCTGAAGCCCTATTTTAGGGCTTTTTATTATGCCCTAGTGTTTTAATATAACCAAGCAATTAAAACGGCTATAAAGCGAGATATAGGACTAATAAATAACAAGCGAGGCATGAGGGTAGATTGACTCAAAGTAAAGGCAATAATATTTATAGATAATAGTAAGTACCTTGATGCACTCGTGCGGTTAAATAATTAACGTTACAGAAGCTTTAACTAAGAACATGTAAAAACTCTCTATACATAAAATATTAAAACGTCACAGAACGCAAATATAAGCCAATAAATGATGTCCATATATTTTTAAAAAACCGACGTCGCACATTTTAGTTATAAAACGATAATGATTAATTAATGATGCGGTACTACCCAAGCTAATAAAGTGGACAATACCCCCCATGAAATCAAATGCCCCTACCACGGGGAACCAGACAACGGGGAGGGGGGAAGACTCCGAAAAAATATACGCGCGCGCGTGAGAGGGGGGCAAATATTTAAAACCTGATAACTCCATAAAAACAAAGGCGCATCACAGGGCAGGCGGGCAGAGTATAAGCGCATCTTTTAAAAGTTCGAAACGTTGCGAAATTTAGTGTTTTGTTCGACATATTCCAACAATAAGAGTTTCAACATATCTCAACAAGCATAGGAGATGCGATCGATAAAAGAGCCGCCATCGAGGTACGGTTATATAAAAGACGGGGCATACCTCACCCTCCCGTCTGTCGGCCGAACTTCACGCCGTACTGTACATATTTTCTCACACCAAACTATCGTTGATATAAAGCCGTTTAAAAATTTTAAGCATAAAAAAATAAAGCCTTAAACATAGGGGTATGCAAATATACATTCCAAGATTTTACAAAGGTTACGAAACATTATTAAAGCGTAATTAGCACCCGTACCCTACATATATACCAGCGTTAGGTAATTATAAGGCTGTTAACATGCAACATTTTACTATACACATAATAATTAGATAAAACTCGCCTATTTATATAGATTTAAATAAGCATCAGTGTTATTATTATACACATAGTAATTGAATAATAACTTGTGTACTAAACTTACAAAGAAAGGAGCAACTTATGGATAAAGCCAATAAAACGATTAGGAAAAAGATAAAAGACGCTGGCTTAAAGCATTGGCAGGTAGCACAGCAAATTGGGATAACAGCAGGTACGCTTGTTTTGTGGCTAAGAACACCATTAAAACCAGAACGCAAAGCAAGGGTATTAGAAGCAATCGAAGCGCTAAAAGCGCAATAAAAAAGCCCGCAAGTAGAGGCACTACTCACAGGTTAAGGGGTACGTTAAATACCACTATTTAGATACCCCAATTATAACACATATAAGGGGAGAAACAAACCAAT
Organism: Facklamia sp. P12955; assembly: GCF_050409565.1. Lineage (NCBI taxonomy): Bacteria > Bacillati > Bacillota > Bacilli > Lactobacillales > Aerococcaceae > Facklamia > Facklamia sp. P12955. The sequence goes on along the minus strand of NZ_JBNUPF010000007.1, from coordinate 10,792 downwards.
GGAAAAAGAACAAAAACTAACACACGAACAAGCTTCGCAATGGGCACAAAACGTATGCGACCATATGAGAGTTATCGAACTATATCAACAGCAAATAGATGCTTTATCAATGATTAAAGAGAAGGACTACCAGTATGTAGTATACATTATGAAAAGATTTCAAGATACGCAGTTTCACCACAACCAGCGCATCTTAAAAGACTTAGACGAGGTGGCGTGTATTTTGTTTGATTTATCAGACCAGATAAAAGAAGAACAACCAGAATTATCTTAATGCTTTAAAAAAGGACAGACACAGAGTGACACAGATATAAATAAAGAAAAACCACTAAGCGAATAGCCCAGAGATTAAATGACTGTTTGATAAATATTATTAAAGATGACCTAACCTTGAGATACTAGAAAGTTTTAAAGAACCATACAGCAGTATAACTAATTATAAGGTAAAAGTATATTACTCAAAACGGATAGATAAAAAGGAGAATTAAAAATGAAATTTGAAATGTTTAAATTAATTAAAAATAATAAAGGGACTTTTTTAGAAAGAGTAAACAAATATCGAAGCCGACGAATAAAGCAGTTAAAAGAAAAAAACTACTCAATCGAAGAGCTGCACTTTTTAATAGCCTGTTATGAAGCTGAACAAATTATATTAATGGAAGAAGCTCAAAACGCTAAAGACTTAGACGATTTTAGAGATTATTTCATGGCTGCTTATGATATACACGCAGATACCGAAGAAATAAGAAAACAGCTTAAATTATATTAGAGGGCATAAAATGACAGATAAAATTGATTATGACAAGCTAATAAAATTTGGGGGGATACCACACCAGCCCCTCCAGACCCTTTCGAGAGCCTTTTGAAAGAGCCTAAAATGACAACAGACGCCAAGAAGCAGGCGCTATTTATAAGGGAAGCATACAAACGCCAGTTAAAGAGGTATAACCGCAGTAATTTGCTAACCTCTAAACTTATAAAGAGCATTAACAAAGATAAACCAATAGAACAGGCTTTAGTTGATGCGATTGACCTTATAGGTGTTATTTTAAACGATACAGCCACGCATCAAACGTTAAAAAATAAAATAAAAGAAGCATATAACATTGATTAGGCGGGGTATTATGCCCCGTTTTTATAAAAAAATAAAAAAGTTATCGGAAGTTAGAGCAAATTAAGCTATACTAAACAGGGGGTAATAATATGCATGATATACAAACTATACACACAAACAACAACCCTATCACAACGGCAAATAATGTCGATTTTGGCGAGTTTTACAATATGTTTATTAATTATATAGACGCATCAGAAAACACCATCAAAACGTACACACGAGCAATCAAGCAATTCATTAAATTTATGTATGATAACGGCGTAACACAGCCGAAACGAGAAGATATTTTAAGGTATAGGCAAACCTTGCTAGAAGACGGCAAAAAGGCATCAACCATACAAAACTACATCATAGCCATACGCCAACTTTTTAATTTTACCGAAGCAAAAGGCTTATACCCTAACATAGCTAAAGGTGTTAAAGGGGCTAAAATATCTAAGAGCCACAAAAAGGACTATCTAACCAGCAAGCAAGTAGGGAGCGTATTAAGTCGCATCAATACAGACGATTTAAAAGGACTTAGAGATTATGCTATCGTAGCTTTAATGCTAACAGGCGGACTAAGAACAATAGAGGTTAGCAGGGCTAATATTGAAGATATGCGCGCGGTGGGAGATAGTACCGCCTTATATATACAAGCTAAAGGCAAGGACGATAGAACAGAGTATATAAAGGTTATTCCAGAGGTAGAGGAAGCTATACGGGCTTATTTAAGCGCCAGAGGGCAAGCAGACGCTAAAGCGCCCTTGTTCGCATCAACCAGCAACAACAACGCAGGCAAACGCATGACAACTCGAAGCATAAGCGGAATAGTAAAAACGGCCTTAGTTGACGCAGGCTTTAATAGCGATAGATTGACAGCACACAGCCTAAGACACACCGCTGGTACGTTAAACTTACTAAACGGGGGTACATTGGAAGAAACACAGCAATTATTAAGGCATCAAAACATAGGGATAACAATGATATACCTACACCATTTAGAGCGAGAAAAGAATAACAGCGAGGCGAGAATTGGTAAAGCAATCTTTAAATAACTAGAAAATACGAGAAATAACACTATTTAGATAAAGGGGTATTTTATGGCAGAGATATATGCAGTAATCAATCAAAAAGGCGGAGTGGCTAAAAGCACCACAGCCCAGATATTAGGGAACGCAATTAGACATAAAGGGCACAGTGTTTTATTTATTGATTTAGACCCACAAGGCAATCTAACCTATGGCGTAGGTATTGATGCGCCAGATGCAGGCATATATGAGGTGTTAACCAAGCGAAAACGAGCGCTTGATGCAGTCACAACCGCAAAACAAGGGGATATTTTAGCGTCAACGCCTAACCTTACTTTGATAGAACATGAGCTACAAAATGAATTAGGCAAAGAGTACCGACTAAAAGAAGCATTAGACACATTAAGCGCAAGGTATGACTATATTATTATAGATACACCCCCTAGCCTATCCACACTATCAATAAACGCATTAACGAGCGCAAACAAGGTTATCATACCGACACAAGCAGATATTTACAGCATACAGGGCTTAGCCCAGCTTAGTCAGACGATCGAAACGGTACGCAAATACACCAATGATGCGCTAGAAGTAACAGGCATTTTGATAACTAGATACGATAAGCGCACCATATTAACCCAGCAATTAACAGAGATGCTAGAAAATACTGCAAGTATGATTAATTCAAAAGTCTTTGATGCGAGAATACGGGAAGCAATAGCCGTTAAAGAAGCGCAGGCAATGAGAGATGACTTATTAACCTATGCACCAAAAGCAAATGTTACAGCGGACTATTTAGCCTTTATTGACGAATTAGGCATAAAATAGGCACACCAATAAAAAGGGGTCTTATATATATGCAAATGACACCAACAAGCGAGCTATACAGTATTTTTAACACGAAAGAACTTAACAGCACACAAAAGCTAGTTATGCTATATATCAAAATAAAGGCAGAGGGCAACGAAAAGGTAAGAATCACTAACAATGAGTTTATAAAAGCCTTTAATTTTGATTATAGTACCCTCAACCGAGCACTAAACGCCTTAGAGGCTAACGGCTTTATAAAAAGAGAAATAAGTGAGAATGAGAACGGGCAGACAACTAGAGAAATCGAAATATTTATATAAGGAGCGGATAGAATGAAAGATTTTACAGCAAACAACCCAGCAGAGGCACTTATAAGAGGCAATCGGAACAAGCAAGCCCCAGCAAGCAAGATAGGTAGGCCTAAGAGCACCGAAGAAACAAAAAGCAAGCGCACTAACTTATTGCTTTACCCATCTATCTTTGAGGACTTACGCAAGATAGCCTATATTCAACAAACGAGCATAAACGATATTATGAACGATTTAGGCAGAGAATTTACGCTGAAACACCAAGAGGACATTATAAAATATGACAAATTTTTTAAGAAAGGAACATAAAAATGGAAAAAGATACCTTTATAAAAGGCTTTAGAGATACTCTAAAATCTATGCAAATTAATCAACACTCTATTTCTTTTGAAGAAAGAAATGACATTAAAATGATAACGATTAAAGATAATTTTAATATATTATCATTAATGTTATTAAATATGTTTGGAAAATATGGGACAAAATTTAAAATGCTGTATTGCAGTTCCTCAAATGAAAATATAGACGAAATAATTTTTTATATAGATATTATAGAATATAAAAAATTAAAAGAATTCTATTTATAAAAAGTAACTTCTGAAAATTAGTATTAGCGGAAGTTGAGAAACAACCTATACCACCATTTAGAAATGAGGCTAACCTATGATAACTGAAGATGATATTATAAAATTTAAGGAAGTAGGAGAAATAGCTTTTGATGCAGATATACCCGCAGATACTAGAGTAAATACTTTAATCACTATCTCTAAGCAACACATGATAGAAAGTTCTTTAGTAAGAGAAGCAGAACAGCTAGTTTATCCTTATTTTTCCTTTATTGATATTTTAAAATTTATAGAAAAAATTAGATTATACAATACTTTGCTAATATTTAAAGACGAGTTAACAGGCTTAGACATAGATGAGATAGAAAAGTGTTTAACAACGGTAAATTATACACCTAGCATTTTTTTAGAACATAAAAACACATATGAAATTTTAATGAATGCATATAGCGAGGTGTTGCACAAAGACTATGAAATTATACGTCAGACTTCAAAACACGCAGGGAGCCTAGATAATTTGCAAGACTCTATAAAACTATTAAGGGAAAACTTAGACGCTAATTCATGGCGTATGGCTTATAATTTCGTCAATATCCTATTAAACGAAGAACGGCAAAAAGCAAGTGAAAAACCGTTTGACGATTTTTATTTATTAAAAAATACAGGGCAAGAAGATTTAGAAGCAATCGGTCAATCTTATGAGTTTATTATAAAGTCGCTAGTTACTTTGTGTGCATGGCAAGACTTACTAGAGATGATAGGTAAGGCCATAGATAGCAAAGCTATACTCAACAAATCCAAAGAAACACCTTTAGACAGCAGACCTTACACTTACTTAGCTATGCAGTCAGAGGTTTTAGCTAGATATATAACAACGAGGAACCCTAAAAAAGATTGGAGCGAAGCGAAAGAAAACGAAAAAGAAATATATATCGCTATCTCTAAATTTACTAACCTAGATAAAATTAAACGCACAGACCGAAAGAAATTTAACAGCATCTATCGAACAAGTAAAAAGAAATTACTAGACATAGACAACTTAGAGGGCTTTAATCAAACCTTTGATAAGATAAAAGAAAGCATTAAAGATAACTTTAATAAACAGACGCAAGACATGACGATTGAGGACTACCAAGAGGCAAAAAAAAGCCCTAGCAATAAAAGGAGGGCTTTAAAAATGACAAATAATAAGCACACTAACCCTTATGCTATCTCTAGCACAGGACAACTAGAGCATAACAATTCGTTTGAGCAATTAGAATTAGAGCTAGATTTATACTTATGCCGTATCTCAAAGATAACAAAGACAGCCTGATCGAGAAGTTAAGAACGGGCAAATACAAGCCACGACCCGTATTAAGGGTAGAAATTCCCAAAGAAACAAAAGGGGAATACCGAAAGTTTGGAATACCGACGGTAATAGATAGACTGATACAACAAGGGATCCCCCAAGTATTAAGCCCAATCTATGAAAAACAATTTTTCGAAAATAGTTATGGTTTTCGACCAAGAAGGAGTACCCACGACGCCCTGAAAGCATGCAAGAAGAATGTAGATGAAGGCTATAAGTAGGTGGTATATATGGACTTGGAAAAGTTCTTTGATACGGTGTGCCAAAGCAAGCTAATAGAAATACTATCAAGAACTATAAAAGATGGTAGAGTAATAGCGCTAATCCATAAATGCTTGAACGCAGGCGTAATAAACGAGGGAAAATATGAAGAAACGAAGGTAGGAATGCCACAAGGTGGAAATCTAAGTCCACTACTAAGTAATAGCATGCTTAATGAACTGGACAAGGAACTGGAACACAGAGGACATAGATTTGTAAGATACGCAGAGGATTGGATGATATTTTGCAAGAGTAAACGAAGTGCAGAAAGAACCTTAAGAAATATCTTGTCATTTATAGAGGGAAAGCTGAAGGTAAAAGCGAATCGAAATAAAAGCAAGGTAGCACATATAACGAAAGTTAAGTATCTAGGCTATAACTCCTATATTACAAAAGGGAAATATAGGGTTAGAGTTCATCAGAAGTCAATAAATAAGATGAAAAGTGAACTGAAAAGGCTAACATCTAGAAGTAATGGAGGGTCAAATGCAGTAAGGAAATCCAAACTGAACAAGTTTATCGCAGGATGGATAAATTATTTCTCAATGGCGGATATGAAATCCATGCTGGAACGTATGGATGAATGGCTTAGGAGAAGAGTAAGGCAAATATACTGGAAACAGTGGAAGAAAGTCAGAACAAGATACAAGAGGATAAAGAAATTTGGGATACCGCTTTGGAAAGTGCATGAAATGGCGAATTGCAGAAAAGCCACGTGGCGAGCTGCACTAATGCTAAACTCAGTGCTAACCAAAGAAGAAATAGCCAAGCCAGGCTACCTGTCAATGCTCGGCTATTATACTAAAGAGTGTGTAAACTAGGGAACCGCCGTATACGGAACCGTAGGTACGGGGGTGTGAGAGGTTGGCTAGTCAACTAATGGCTAGCCTCCTACTCGATTTCTTCCTGACACATATAATCTTGATATTAAAAGAATTCTATTTTTGAAATGGGAGTCGTTTTTATAGCCAAAGGCATTTCGCTTAATATCTTTGATGAGTTTGTTAGTTGCTTCCAGTTTGGCGTTGGAGTAAGGTAGTTCAATAGCATTAGCGACATAGTTTTATAGCGGATAAAGGTGTTTAAAGCCGTTTTAATAGGTCGAGCATATTCAAAGGACTGAATTTGTAGTATAATTGGTTTGAAAGCAGATTAAACATCTGGATTATAAGAACCGCTTTGTTACATCCATAAAAATGAGTCTTTCTTTTTAAATTTGTGTCGATACTTCATAGATTAGCAGACTCACTAGAACGTTTTCTTTAGTAAAGGTAGTTAATCTTATAATAATGCACTATGAAATAAGTAACTATGTAATTGCAGGATTTTAACTACAGTTTAAAAAGACTTAGTAAAAGAAAGGGAGAGATGATGATGATTCAGTTAAAAGTACAGTTGGTAGGGATTAAGAATCCTGCTATTTGGAGAAATATGATTGTGCCAGATAGGACGACCTTTTTTGAGTTACATTGCTTTATTCAATGTGCTTTTGGTTTAGAAGATAGACATTTATTTAGTTTCCAAAAATATGGTACTCAATTAGAGATTGATTTAGAGATTAGCCGTGATTATGATTTTAGTGATGCAATAGCTAACCTTATAAAAAAAGACGCTGAAAAAACACTTGTTCTCCCATATTTATACGAATATAGTTCAATCAATTATACCTATGATTTTGGAGATAATTGGGAATTTAAGATTACTTTGATGAAAGAAGATGTAGCTAATGGGGGCATTTTTCCTCAGGTGGTTGCTTCTAAAGGTGAGAATATTCCCGAAGATTGTGGTGGTGTTGGAGGACTAGAGAATCTTCGTGAGTTATCAAAAACACCCGATAGCAAAGAATTTAAAAGGTTATGCGAATGGAATCCAAGTATTGGACAAGACTTTAACAAAGAGAATGTAAATCAAGAATTGCAAGATCTATATAATAAAAGAGAGGGTGCAATCTTATTGCCAGATCATGTCTATGATTTTTTAGACTTAGTTTAGTAAGTTATAGATAAAGTTTTATGATGTGAACTATCGCTTTCTTTTCGATAAAATTGAAGAAATATGTAGTTACCCTTTTTGAAATCGTTATGAGTGAATGTAATGACTATGAAAAACTTAATAACAAAAACATTAGAAAGGAAAACAGCCTAACTATTATTTAGAGAGTGTTTTAATGGGAAACTAAAGACATGATTAGTGGTATTGACGGGATCATGAACTTAGCTACTGCATCTGGCGAAGATTTAGCACTGACTTCAGATATTGTAACTGATACCATAGATGATACGGCTTTGGCGATTGGCTTGATGGCTAATGCGGGTATTAAATCCTCTCAAGCTGGTACCGCTCTAAGAAGAATAATGGTGGAATTACAAGGAGATTTAACTTTAACCAGTCTTATCAGGAAGTTAAAGACGAGTTAATCAAGGGTATCGCTCAACTAGATTTGATCATCATGGATTTGCAGGATAAGGTCGCTCATCTCAGCAAGGTTACTGAGTCCTATTCAATCTCAATAACTCATACCCTGAGAGCAGACGATTGGCAAGATATGATTATGCGAAGATGAATTTGATAGCAAGTGTTAAGCTGAAGCAGGTGCAGAAAAATATTGAAGTTACTCAGAAACGATTAAATAAATTTATTAATGAGTATGAGTACCAAGTACGAGATTTAGAGAATCTTACTAGATTAATAAATTCCCCAGACTATAATGTCCAAAAAAACAAAGAAAATTCATTGAATTGATAATAAATTTTGTAATTTGGTTTTGTTCGGCGATAGTTTAAAAAATGTAAACGCTTGACTGAGGGAAAATACTACGATATAGATGAGGACGGACTAAGTTTTCTTAACTATCTCATCATTTTTTAGGAGAAAATGATTATGAAGAAAAGAATTATAACTGCCCTTATGAGTGTCGCTGTTTTTTCTTGCATTATTGGAACAGCAGTTCCAGTACTTGCAGCCTCTGGTCATTGGAAATCGGTTATTCAGTGGGATGCAAATGGTGTTTCCGAAACAGGTTCTGTAAACCGTTCAAGTGTAACGACCTTTACTCTAAGAGTAATGGGGGCAAATGGTGATATTATTGGTACCAAGACGGTTCGCATAGGAAAAAATAAGAGTGATGTTCACGTATGTTGGGGACAACCAGCATTGGATAGATATGGAGAAGTTATCAATTCTAGTCCAGTCCATGACCCTTGGTTTAATAGCTAAAACATTAATATGATTTATTAGCTTGTCTAAATAGAAAACTTAGTCTGTTTTATAGTTATAGTGGTCTTTAAGGGGGATGCTATGATAAAACTTAGTAATATCAATAAAAAGTATGGTAAGAGAGAAATTTTTCATCAATTAGACTTTACCATAGAACAATCTGGATTGATTTATACGGTCATTGGTGCGAGTGGTTCAGGCAAGACAACGCTTTTAAATATTATTTTTGGCTTAGATTTTGATTATGAGGGCGACTATTATTTATTTGAACGAAATGTCCGAGAATTAAAGCAAAAAGACTGGCAAACCATAAGAAATAGGGATTTACAGCTGGTTTTTCAAGATTATAAACTCACGGAGGGTTCGAGCGTTCTTGATAATTTAAAAAATGCAGGCGATTTTGATGATGCAGCTATAAAAGATGTGTCGTGAGGTGGGAAAACTGAGACGGAAATGACCCTTTTCCGCCAGCCTACTGAGATAAAAAAGAAAAAGTTGGGGCGTTATATTTTATCATCCATGCGAGCTAATAAGTTTGAATTGTTATTGCTTGCTGTTCCGATAATGCTTATTTTTCTTTGTTTATTTTAGGTTTTTCTTTTTATTACAGTATAGTAGTTGGCACTTATAATCGCATGTTTTCAGGTGTCTCTGATACGCTCATCATGATTGATACGCAAGAACTAAAAAATGATGTAACGGTCAAAAATCGTGAGAAAAATATTTCTTCGAGTTTAGATGGTCAGCGGATATATTTTTCGCAGGCAGATTATGAACATGTGCGCCAAATTAAAGGTGTTGAAGCTGTCGCTTTAACCTTAGGTCGTCAAATGGCACTGTCGGATAAAGACGGCTATGAAATTGATTTGACTTATGAAGTGGAAGAGTTACCAGACATTTTAAAAAAGGATATTGGCTTTTTAAGTCAAGATACTAAGCTAACCTTTAAATTTTTAGGTTTGAGTAGTCCGAAAGCTTTTGCCAAAGATTACAATACCCAAAATATTACTTTACTTACAGGAGAATTTCCTCAAGATCAAAGCTTAGAAGTCATTTTACCTGATATTTTTGCGCAGATTTACTTTGGAAGTGAGGATTTTGACCAATTTATAGGGCGTTCGGTCAATTTATCTACATTTAAATATGGAGAAGCTACGAATTTAGTTGAAAGAAGTTACCAAGTGTCGGGTATTTATCGGAGTAACTATCAAGATACGCTTCAACCATCTTACGCTATTTATTTGGGCTGGGATGGCCAGGGTATTTTGGATGAAGAGACAGATTTTGCGCAAATGTATGAAGAGGATAAAAGCGCCTATATTGGTTCATCAAATGAAAATGAAGTCTATCTCTCAAATATATTTGAAACGCTTGATAGCTATAAAACAGCTGTTGGGTTGGGCTACACGACCCTGCTTGTTAAAGCGCAATCGCCAAAAGATGTTGAGACGATTTCTCAAAATTTAGAACAACTCTTTCCGAAATATCGACTGACCAGTCAGTTAAGTTGGAAAACAGGTGAGTATGCTAAGATTTATCAGTATGAGAGTAGAAAAATGCTGAGCATTGCATGTATTATCTCACTCACTTTAGGCTTGGTAATAACTTTTTTGAACAAAGGTTATTTTAGAAAAAGAAATCGAGAACTTGCTGTTTTGTATAGCCTAGGGTATAGCAGAGGTCAACTTGCTTGGCTGATTTTATGTGAAAATCTTATCGTCTTTCTTACCTGTCTAGGGTTAGCTTACGGTTTAGATAGACTCATTTATAATTTTTATCTGCGGCGAATACCCTATTTTTCAGGTTTGAGTGTGATGTTTACACCTCAAGTGATACGACTTATCACTTTACTTATCCTACTGATCACTTTAATTTCAGTCATTTGGAATATGCGGGGTGTGAAATTAGGCAATCTAAAAAAATCTTTGAATAGCGTTTGATTGTAACTGGTTCTTTGTCAGTTGTATTGGGTTGACTTATAATTAAGCACGAGAGGAGACAAGTCGTCTTCTCTTTTGTGCTATTTAGGTTCTATAATAAATAGGATTGAAGGAAGAGTTTTTCTTCCATCAACCCTATTTGACAAAGAGCCAAAAGAATTCTATTTTTGAAATGGGAGTCGTTTTTATAGCCATAAGCATGGCGTTTAAGCA
>NZ_JBNUPF010000006.1:0-83401 GCF_050409565.1 Facklamia sp. P12955 | reverse complement strand
TTAGAGGGTTCATATTACAAGGGTAGTATCCCACCAACGTCTCCTTGCATACTGGCGTACACAGCTCTTTGACTCCTACCTATCCTGTACATGTCACACAAACACTCAATATCAAGTTGCAGTAAAGCTCCATGGGGTCTTTCCGTCCTGTCGCGGGTAACCTGCATCTTCACAGGTACTATAATTTCACCGAGTCTCTCGTTGAGACAGTGCCCAGATCGTTACGCCTTTCGTGCGGGTCGGAACTTACCCGACAAGGAATTTCGCTACCTTAGGACCGTTATAGTTACGGCCGCCGTTTACTGGGGCTTCAATTCGCACCTTCGCTTGCGCTAAGCGCTCCTCTTAACCTTCCAGCACCGGGCAGGCGTCAGCTCCTATACGTCATCTTGCGATTTAGCAGAAACCTGTGTTTTTGATAAACAGTCGCCTGGGCCTATTCACTGCGGCTGACTTGCGTCAGCACCCCTTCTCCCGAAGTTACGGGGTCATTTTGCCGAGTTCCTTAACGAGAGTTCTCTCGCTCACCTTAGTGTTCTCCACTTGACTACCTGTGTCGGTTTGCGGTACGGGTTGGTTATACTAGCTAGAAGCTTTTCTCGACAGTTTGATTATCCACCTTCGCTACTTTAATTTCGCTCCAGGTCACAACTCATCATTAATCGTAAGCATTTGACTCACCATCTCACTCGTTGCTTCTACAGACATTTCCATCAGTCTGCGTGGATTTACCTCCTGTGTCCCTCCATTGCTTAAATCGTATTTCCCAAGTACAGGAATCTCTACCTGTTGTCCATCGCATACGCCGTTCGGCTTTTGCTTAGGTCCCGACTAACCCAGGGAGGACGAGCCTTCCCCTGGAAACCTTAGTCAATCGGTGGACGGGATTCTCACCCGTCTTTCGCTACTCATACCGGCATTCTCACTTCTATGCGCTCCACTGCTCCTTACGGTACAGCTTCGCCGCACATAGAACGCTCTCCTACCACTCTAATAAATTAGAATCCACAGCTTCGGTGGACTGTTTAGCCCCGGTACATTTTCGGCGCAGGGTCACTCGACTAGTGAGCTATTACGCACTCTTTAAATGATGGCTGCTTCTAAGCCAACATCCTAGCTGTCTAGGCAACCCCACATCCTTTTCCACTTAACAGTTACTTTGGGACCTTAGCTGGTGGTCTGGGCTGTTTCCCTTTCGACTACGGATCTTATCACTCGCAGTCTGACTCCCAGAGATGAGTTTGTGGCATTCGGAGTTTATCTAGATTCGGTAACCCGAAAGGGCCCCTAGTCCAAACAGTGCTCTACCTCCACAACTCTTCCTCTGAGGCTATACCTAAATATATTTCGGAGAGAACCAGCTATCTCCAGGTTCGATTGGAATTTCTCCGCTACCCACACGTCATCTCCACACTTTTCAACGTATGTGAGTTCGGTCCTCCAGTGCGTCTTACCACACCTTCAACCTGCACATGGGTAGGTCACCTGGTTTCGGGTCGACGACACCTGACTGGCGCCCTATTCAGACTCGCTTTCGCTACGGCTCCGTATCTTCTACTTAACCTTGCCAACTATCGTCACTCGCCGGTTCATTCTACAAAAGGCACGCCATCACCCCTTAACGGGCTCTGACTACTTGTAAGCACACGGTTTCAGGTACTCTTTCACTCCCCTTCCGGGGTGCTTTTCACCTTTCCCTCACGGTACTGGTTCACTATCGGTCACTAGGGAGTATTTAGCCTTACCAGATGGTCCTGGTGGATTCCGACGGGATTTCTCGTGTCCCGCCGTACTCAGGATACTCCTGAGCCAGTTGATCTTTCGCATACGGGGGTCTCACCCTCTCTGCCGCCCCTTCCCATGGGCTTCTACTAAATCGTCTGGTCTCGTAGTGGAGTCCTACAACCCCAACGTGCATGCACGCTGGTTTGGGCTCTTCCCCGTTCGCTCGCCGCTACTTAGGGAATCATTCTTATTTTCTTTTCCTGCAGGTACTTAGATGTTTCAGTTCTCTGCGTCTACCTTCCTTGCGGATAATGATCTTCTACAATCATTGGGTTCCCCCATTCGGAAATCTCCGGTTCTTAGCGTACTTACCGCTCCCCGAAGCATATCGCTGTTCGTCGCGTCCTTCATCGGCTCCTAGTGCCAAGGCATTCACCGTGCGCCCTTTATTGCTTAACCACAATATTTTCGCTTGTTTTTTTACTCTATGAATCTTTTCATAGACTCGGTCAATTTCTCGGTTCATTATATCTTTTTTAAGAAATAATGTGATTGTCATACCTCGCATCGAGAATATGATCAATCTTGTTTGGTGTATTCAGTTTTCAATGATCGATTGAGTTGCTTCATAAAGAAGCTCACTCAAAACTAAACAAAGACAGTAACCTTTCGTGTAGGTTCCAACTACTCCTTAGAAAGGAGGTGATCCAGCCGCACCTTCCGATACGGCTACCTTGTTACGACTTCACCCCAATCATCTATCCCACCTTCGACGGCTCCCTCTATAAGTTAGGCCACCGGCTTCGGGTGTTACAAACTCTCGTGGTGTGACGGGCGGTGTGTACAAGACCCGGGAACGTATTCACCGCGGCGTGCTGATCCGCGATTACTAGCGATTCCGGCTTCATGCTCTCGAGTTGCAGAGAACAATCCGAACTGAGAATGGCTTTCAGAGATTCGCTTACCCTCGCGAGTTCGCTGCTCGTTGTACCATCCATTGTAGCACGTGTGTAGCCCAGGTCATAAGGGGCATGATGATTTGACGTCATCCCCACCTTCCTCCGGTGCGTCACCGGCAGTCTCACTAGAGTCTCCAACTGAATGCTGGCAACTAATGATAAGGGTTGCGCTCGTTGCGGGACTTAACCCAACATCTCACGACACGAGCTGACGACAACCATGCACCACCTGTCTTGCTGTCTTGTAGGACTTCACCTATCTCTAGGCTATGCAGCAGATGTCAAGACCTGGTAAGGTTCTTCGCGTTGCTTCGAATTAAACCACATGCTCCACCGCTTGTGCGGGTCCCCGTCAATTCCTTTGAGTTTCAGTCTTGCGACCGTACTCCCCAGGCGGAGTGCTTATTGCGTTAACTCCAGCACTGAAGGGTGGAAACCCTCCAACACTTAGCACTCATCGTTTACGGCGTGGACTACCAGGGTATCTAATCCTGTTTGCTCCCCACGCTTTCGAGCCTCAGCGTCAGTTATAGACCAGAAAGTCGCCTTCGCCACTGGTGTTCCTCCATATATCTACGCATTTCACCGCTACACATGGAATTCCACTTTCCTCTTCTATACTCAAGTGACCCAGTTTCCAATGACCCTCCACGGTTGAGCCGTGGGCTTTCACATCAGACTTAAGTCACCGCCTGCGCTCCCTTTACGCCCAATAAATCCGGACAACGCTTGCCACCTACGTATTACCGCGGCTGCTGGCACGTAGTTAGCCGTGGCTTTCTGGTTAGATACCGTCACTCCGAATGCAGTTACTCATTCGGTCGTTCTTCTCTAACAACAGTGCTTTACGATCCGAAGACCTTCTTCACACACGCGGCGTTGCTCCGTCAGACTTGCGTCCATTGCGGAAGATTCCCTACTGCTGCCTCCCGTAGGAGTTTGGGCCGTGTCTCAGTCCCAATGTGGCCGATCACCCTCTCAGGTCGGCTATGCATCATGGCCATGGTAGGCTTTTACCCCACCATCTAGCTAATGCACCGCGGAGCCATCCTTCAGTGACAGCCGAAGCCGTCTTTCCTTCGTTGATCATGCGATCTGCGATTCTATGCGGTATTAGTCATCGTTTCCAATGGTTATCCCCCGCTGAAGGGTAGGTTCTCCACGTGTTACTCACCCGTGCGCCACTAACCTTGAAAGAACAAGTTCTCTCGCGGTTCGTTCGACTTGCATGTATTAGGCACGCCGCCAGCGTTCGTCCTGAGCCAGGATCAAACTCTCATGAAAGAATTTGAGCTTTTGCTCATTACTATTACTAGCTATTGATTTTTTTTACTGCTGGTCTGCAGTATGTCTCGAATTATATTCGGTTGTTTCTATCCGGTTTAACGAATAGACCCTTACACATTTTGGTGTTTGTCTTTGTTCAGTTTTCAATGAGCTTCGCTGCCATAAGTGACAACTTCTATATACTAGCATGGTTTAGACTTTTTGTCAAACCTTTTTAAAAAGTTTTTTTAAACTTTTTTTCTTTCGTTTCGGTCGTTCGTGACGACAAGAAATAATATAACATGGGTTGTCTTCTTAAGTCAAGGGCTTTTCAAATTTTTTTCACCTTTTTTCTTATCACTTTGTTATAATATTAATTACTTCATATAAGAGGAGCTTTCTTATGAATAAAATTATTGAGTTTACAATCGAAGATTTGCCATTACTTTGGGAATCGACCGTGGGACTCGAACGAGAAACCGTTCGAATCAATTTCAACGGATCAATTAGTGAGAGTGACCATCCTCATGATTGGGGAAACCGTTCCTTCCACCCTTATCTTCAAACTGATTTTTCTGAAAGTCAATTAGAGTTAATTACTCCACCCTTTTCTACTAATGAAGAGGTAATCAATTGGTTAGCTGGTCTTCACCAGATAACACAGCATAGAATTTCAAATTCGAAGCCAGCAGAAATGCTTTGGCCTTATAGTATGCCACCTCAATTATCTAATATTAATCAAATTCGAAGCGCTGAATTAGATAATAAAGATGACTATAATTATCGTAAATATCTTATTTCATACTACGGCAAAAAAGTTCAACTACTATCAGGCATCCATTATAACTTTCAAATTAATGATCAGCTTTTAAATCAAAAACTGAATTCCTCAAAATCAAAATATATCTCCAATCGAAATAAGGTTTACATGGACTTGACACGTAAATATCTTTACTACCGCTGGGTATTAACTTATCTTTTAGGGGCCACCCCTTATTTTTCAGATGATTACGAGACTGTTTTATACGGCAAACCCCACAAAACAGTTATGAAATCAGTTCGCCAAAGTCGCTATGGCTACAGGAATAGTAAAAACGTTTCAGTTTCCTATAATAATTTTCAAACATATGTCACAGATATTGAAGATCTCATTTTTCAGGGGATTCTACATTTTGAGAAGGAGCTCTACCGAGATGTTAGAATGCGGGGGGCTAAACCTAATCGCGCAATGCTCAAGGAGGGCATTTCTTATTTAGAATTTAGAAATTTTGATCTTAATCCTTTTCAACCATTTGGAATCAGTTTGGAAGACCTCGATTTTGTAAAAGTATGGATTCTTGCTCTTCTTCTTCACCAACAGTCAATTAGCGAAGAAGAAATTAATCTAGCCAATGAACGTAACCAAAATACAGCAGAATCTAACCCTATCGATCCATTAATCAATAAAGAACTTATTAAGTCTTTCTCATATACCTTACAAACTGTTGCAGAAAACCTAGATGCTCATTACTATCCCGACTCTTATTTAGGTCAGCTTGTTGCTAAAAAGTTTATGCAAATAGAGCAACCCTCCCAAACGCTTGCAGGCCAAATCACTAGTCAATATACCGACTTTAAAGACCTTTCCCAGGGCTTGCTTAAACTTAGCCAAATTTTTCAAAGACAGTCTTTAAAAAACAAATATCTCCTTCATGGTTTTGAGAAGTTAGAACTTTCGACACAAGCCTTAATAAAAAAAGCGATAGAGCTTGGTATTCAAGTTACCATCGTTGATATTGAAGATAACTTAATTGAACTTCAATTCAATGAGCATACAGAATTAATCAAAAGTGCTAATATGACTTCCTTAGACAGCCAGGTTTCATACTTCTTAATGGATAACAAATCAGCTACTAAATTGGTTCTTGATAGAGAAAAAATTCAAACACCTAAAGGGAGAAAATTCAATGATTTAGATCAAGCAATCAATTATTATTCTCTATTAGACAAATCTGCAATCGTAATTAAACCGCAAAATACTAACTATGGTTTGGGAATTACTATCTTCGAAAATTTTCCAGAAAAAGAAACCTATACAAAAGCTATGAAGGAAGCTTTCAAACACGATCATACGGTATTAGTTGAAGAATTTATTGAAGGGATTGAACTAAGATTTTATGTGCAAAATCAAAAAGTTTTAGCAGTTTGTGAAAGACAAGCCGCTCATATTATTGGCGATGGCCAGCACACTGTTGAACAGTTAATCGATCTCGAAAATAACCATCCATTCAGAGGGCCTAGACATCTAGCTCCTCTTACCTTATTAGAAAAAGGTGAAATAGAAAGAATAACTCTTGCTGAACAAAACTATTCTCTGCAATCAATTCCCGTTAATGGTAAAAAAGTCTACTTAAGAAAAAATTCTAATGTTTCTTCCGGAGGAATTGCCATCGATCGAACCGATCAAGTTCATTCAGATTTTATTAAAATTGCTGAAAGAACAGCTGCAGCTATGAAATCCACTTTCTGTGGAGTAGATATCATTATCAAGAACTATCAAGAGCCTCTATCTAACTCCAATTCTTACGCTGTGCTAGAGGCTAACTACAATCCAATGATGAGTTTGCACCTTTTTCCTGCTATCGGACATTCACAACCCCTAGCTGAACGAGCGCTTGAAGCCTTATTTCCTGAACTGAATTAATGAATTAAACCCCCTTAGGTATCAAACTTCTGATGCTTAAGGGGATTAATAAAGTTAATTTTTATGCGTTATCTTTAATTTGCTTGATTGTCTCTGCATTCAACTCTTTCACTACTGCTGTTACTAATTTGACCATATTTAAGTAGTCATCTTCGTGAATAACAGAAGTATGTGAATGTAAGTAGCGAACTGGAACAGTAATCGCAATAGAAGGAATACCATTTAATGCTAGGTGTTGTGAACCAGCATCGGTTCCACCACCAGGAATAAATTCGAATTGATAAGGAATGTTCTCTCTATCAGCCACTTCTACTACAAATTCACGTAAGCCACGGTGAGCTATCATTGAGCTATCATAAACAATGATTTGAGGTCCCTTTCCTAATTTACTTGCAGATTCATCTTTAGTCATACCAGGTGTGTCACCCGCTGTACCAGTATCTAGAGCAAATGAAATATCAGGATTAAGCATATGTGCAGCAACTCTAGCTCCGCGTAGACCAACTTCTTCTTGAACGTTAGCCCCAGAGAATAGAACCGTTTCATGTCCTTCTTTAGCTAAATTCTTCAATACATCAATTGCAACAGCTATACCGATACGGTTATCCCAAGCTTTACCTAAAAGGAATTTAGTGCCATTCATACGACGTGTTTCGATGTACGGAGTGATCATATCGCCAGGGCGAATACCCCATTCCATGACTTCATCTTTAGAAGAAGCACCTAGGTCAATAAAGATATCTTTAAATTCCATTGGCTTTTTACGAGCTTCTGCAGTTAGTACATGTGGAGGTTTAGATCCTGTAACACCATGGAATGTCTTACCTTCTCTTGTAGTTACTGTTACTTGTTGTGCTAAGACAACTTGACTCCACCAACCACCAATGGTAACGAACTTAAGAAATCCTTCATCGGTGATTTCTTTAACCATAAAGCCAACTTCGTCTAGGTGAGCAGCTAACATAACGCGTGGTCCATCCGCATTGCCTGTATGCTTAGCAAAAATACCACCCAAACCATCTTGCAGATATTCTTCTGCTTGGTCTTTAGTTTCTTCTTTAAACAATTCGCGAACATAACGTTCATTGCCACCGATCCCGTTAACTTCTGTTAGACGTTTAAGATATTCTTCATTTACTGACATCATTCATCCTGCTTTCTTAATAAGTATTTGTATTAATTTTAACAAAGAATTCGTTTTCAATCAAAGAAATTCTTTCTTACTTTAAAGAGGCTTTCTTTTATCGGACTTCTTTTTTAATTTCTTTAGCCAAATAGGGACATAAAAGTGAATTATAGCTAAAATTAGTATTAACCAAGCACACGAAACCCACAGTAGTGTTAAGGATAAACCCACTTTAACTAGCATTCCTAAACAAAAAGCAAGCATCATCATTACCAAAATTGAAGCTAACATCCTCTGAAAAGCATTCTTTTTCAAATGTAAATCTTGAGTAGGATAAAGTAATTGAAAAGGCAAATTATTCCCTAGTAAGTAAATCGGCAAAATTTGAATAAGCGCGAGCCAAAAACCAATTCCCCCTATTAAGGTTAAAGCCAACCAATTATCAGGCAATAAGAAAATGATAATCAGAATAAACACTGTAATACGAAGCCATATACCTGAATAACCTTCATGTCGAGTAATCATTCGAGCAAAGAAATAGCTATATCGATTAGCCTTTTTCCCTTGAATCAAGTTCATCAAAGGATACAACCATTTCCGTTCCTTAATGGGAGTTTTTACTTGTGGAACATCTGCAAATAGAGAAATCAGCTTATAAAAACGCGATTTATTAGCATGAGACTGGTTAATAATGAACTCAAAATCGACAAGGTTTTTAGCTAATATACGATAACGCCAATATACAATCATTAAATATAGTCCGCTTACAACTAACATCATTAAAAATGGATAGAAATCGGGTAAATAAAAGCTTATCGTTATAAAAAATCCAGTAAAATAGTTGAGTGTTTTTACGGAATTTCTAGATAAAAAATTGTTATTTGGATAATAAAGATTTAGGTATTGATTGATCACAGCTAAAAATTTCAAAGTTGCATAAATAAAACAGAAGAAAACAGCATTATTTTGATTCCAATCACTCACAATTGAGATTAACGGATAGAAGAGAAAGCTAATTAAAAGAGCTAGGCTTACTTGAGAAAGCGAGGTGTAGATAAAAGCTTTTCGCCAATATTTAAACCAATCCTCGCCTCTAGGAAATAAATAGGATCGGTCAGCCTCATGATTTAACCATAAAGGGTGCCCGAAGTTTAAAATTACTGTAAGAAAAAAAGCTATCATCAAAGGAATCATCCATATGAAAGCAAAATAGGAACCTTGGTTTAATCTTTCAAGTAGATCTCTATAAGTCAAAGCTAGAAAACCCATCAGTACGAAAAGCACTATAGAGAAATGATCATTAAAAATTAATCGCCCATATTTCCCAACTTCCTTCAATAATTGATTAGCTCTTTTATTAAATAAATGATCCAAATTAATCATTAACTTCACCTGTCTTAGTCATGGTCATATAGATATCGTTTAAGTTCGCTTTTTGGAGGTTATAGATAGCCTGCAACTGGTTTAAGTCTCCTTGAGCTACAAGTTGACCTTTTTGAAGCAAAAGAAAAGAATCACATAAGTCCTCAGCAATCGCTAAAATGTGTGTTGTAAATATAATTGAGCGACCAGAAACTGCGCTCTTCTTCAATAAATCTGTGAATTGTTGAATAGCTAGCGGATCTAATCCTAAGAATGGTTCATCAATAATTAATAATTGAGCATCCGTAACTAGAGCACAAATAATCATTACTTTTTGCTTCATTCCTTTAGAAAAGTGAGTGGGGAACCACTCTAATTTTTTTTCTAGGCGAAATTTCTTTAAAAGAGGTTGGGCTCTTTGCATGACTGTTTTCATCGGAATTTGATACCCAAGAGCTGTCATTTCTAAGTGCTCCTTCAAAGTTAATTCTTCGTACAAAATAGGCGTTTCAGGAATATAAGCAATTTGACTAGCATACTTCTGGTGGTCTTCTGCAATTGAGATGCCGTCAATCAGCACTTGCCCTGACTGGTTAGGTAAAAGGCCTAAAATAGTTTTCAAGAGCGTTGATTTTCCTGCACCATTTAAACCAACTAATCCAACTATTTCGCCTGAGTGAATTTCAAAATTTACATTATTAATGACCGGAACATTGCGATAACCGCTTGTTAGATTTTCAACTACTAATTTCATTTATTCTCCTCTAATCTTTAATAATCGGATCATTTAGAATAATTTCCCAAACTTTTCTTGCTAGATCAATTTTTTCCATTTTAGGTAAGTTCACAACTTGCCCTTTTTCGTTTAAAAGAGTCACTTGATTGTTTTTTGAATTAAAACCAATGTCTTTCTGAGAAACATCATTCGCGATAATCCAATCTATTCTTTTTGACTTTAACTTTCTTTGAGCATATTCGATTAAATTTTGAGTCTCCGCAGCAAAGCCAACTAAAACTTGCTGCTTTTTATTTTGTCCTAATTCCGCTAAAATATCTGGGTTTTCGATAAGTTCCCACAGGATTTTCTCATTCTCTTGATCCTTTTTCTTAATTTTATGTTCAGCTTGATCCATCATTCTGAAGTCACTCACCGCAGCTGCCATAATAACGTAATCCGTTTGCGCATAGCGCTCATTGATTTCTTTTTGCATTTGAAGCGCTGATTCCACTAAAATCAAGTCCATATTATCCATCATTGGAAAATGATCTTTAGTGGAAATGAAAGAGACTTCTGCTCCCAAAAAACTCGCAATTTTAGCCATAGCATATCCCATCTTGCCGGAAGAATCATTGGAAATGTAGCGAACAGGATCGATTCTTTCTCTCGTTCCACCTGCTGTTACAATCACTTTTTTATTCTCTAATAATTGAGGGTAAAAATGTTTGGCTGCTATACTTTCAAGCTTTTCAACAATCTGAGTAATAGCTGGTAATCGCCCTTTGCCTTCATAACCTTCTGCCAAAAAGCCTGTATCCGGTTCTAACAAGTAGTAACCATCTTTCTTTAGACGTTTTAGGTTTCTTTGAGTGGCAGGATGCTGATACATGTTTGTGTTCATCGCCGGACATAAAAGACAAGGACAAGCAACAGCTAATAGTGTTGTAGAAGCTATTTCATCTGCTATGCCGTTGGATAATTTTCCAATAATATTAGCCGTTGCTGGGGCCACCACTACAAGATCACACCAATCAGCAAACTCAATGTGCTGAACGTGTTCAGTATCATTTTCACTAAAAGTATCTATCAAAACTTCATGGCGCGAAAGCACTTGTAGAGTTAGCGGAGTGATAAACTCACTTGCTGACTTTGTCATTATAACACGCACTATTGCCCCAGCTTTAACAAGTTGTCGCACTAATTCAGTCGCTTTATAGGCAGCAATTCCACCTGTGACAACGACACCAATTTTTTTCCTTAATAAAACCATTCTAGAGCTCCTATCTATTTTATAATCTAAAAACCTGTTAACTACTGTTCAAGTAACTATCTTTCCTTGTTAAACTATATAAAAAAATAAAGGAGATTCCTTTGTTACCTGAAATAAATTTAATTAATCTTGGTGAAAACAACTACTCTATTGAATTTACTTGCTTGTATAAACATCAACAAAAAGATGGTCGGCCCTTTTTAACGGATAGAGCACTCATGCAAAATGATAGCATGGCCTTCCCTTAACAGAAAAAATTGAGGTAAGCAATCATTTGCATTACACAGACCACATTAAAAATGAACAACAAGCAGAAATATTGGCCTTTGACAGCCCTCGTTTCTTCTCTTTTACTTGGAACGTGGGTTTCATTAAGATGGAATTGTCATCGACAAATCATTCAAAAACTTATCTCGCCTTTCAATATTGGGTGCTACTTATTACAGAACAATCGCATCACGAGCTTAGCGAATGGATTTTAAACTTAGAACTTTTAGAAGCTCTCTTGGACGATAAGGAAACCATTGATAAAAAGGGGCGTTACTATCAAATTGACCAGTATGTTAAGAAGATAATTAAGGACTACATTTAATAATTTGCGCGTTCTCCACCAATTAATTTTGGCCGCGATGATAGTCCATTTACCCTGGCAAACCCTAGTTGGTTGTGTTTAAAACGAACAGGAATTTGAACATGTTTTATATGCATACCGATATGTGTATCCCCAATATCTATACCTGCACTTGCTTGAACATGCTCTACCATGACTGGATCCTTGAATAACTGATAGGCCGCTACGGCTGCTCCTCCTCCCGCATGCAAAGCAGGGACTACTGAGACAATTTCTAAGCCATACTTTTTAGCAGCTTGACGTTCTATCACTAGACTGCGATTAATATGCTCACAGCCTTGAACCGCAAGAAAGAGTCCCATTTTGCTTGTAGTTTTGATTAAAGCATTGACTAATAGTTTCCCGTACTCTGGACGAGATGCCTTCCCAATTTTTCCACCTGCCATTTCAGATGTTGAGCAACCTAAAACAAAAATATCCTGAGAATCTACTTTCCCCTGGAATAAATCCTCTATTTCTCCCATTAGACGATCGATTTCTAACTCGATTTCCATAATTTTCACCTTCTTTGTTTTCTTTCATTTTACCACATATGATTGCAAATAAAAAAGCGCACCCAAGGTGCGCCCAGACTGAAGACAAACCCTTCTTTGAGGATGACTCATACAGGGTTTGTCTTTGTTTCTGCCCAAATTTCCTTAATAAATAAAAAAACGAAGCCTTTCTAGCTCCTCATTTCTAATATGTTTGCTAACTTTCTCATGTTCATACAAGCAAAAGTGAGCCCTGCTTTAAATTCCATCAAGGCTTTTCCAATTAAATGCGTCTATCGAAAGCCATGATGCTCCTTGGCAGTGCCAAATAATCTTTCTACTGATTCCTTACGTTCTTTATAAAGCTCTCGCATGCCATCTGAATGTCTTATATCTTCACATGTTTCAAGGGCTTCTTGCCAGACATGTCGGGTAATCACACGATTATTTTGATATTTCTTCTGGTCGTGACTCGAAGCTTTGTACTCTCGATAGCCTTTTCGATTGGTAGTTGTATAGCGATAGACCACATCGTTTTCATCTAAATAACAATCATAGTATTCGTCATAGATAATGTTTCTATTCTCCCGTTTACGTCTTGGCCGTGTATAAGGAAACACCGGTGTAATTTCTTGTTTGAATAGGAATTGAGCGATAGTAGGCGTTTTATATCCCGCGTCTGCAATGACATGCTTAGGGTTAAAAGGAATAATCTTTTCAAAGATTAAAGGAAAAGCTTGGGTATCGTGTGTATTTCCCGGATGGACACTATATCCTAAAACCCACCCATTACGATCACAGGCTGTTTGAATGTTATAGGCAAAAACTTGCATATGATCTCCTTTATGGAGCCATCCTGCCTCCGGATCATTAGGACTGATTGTTTGGGATTTTGTTAAGTGCTTCTTTTCGGTATTTTTTAGAGGCTTTTTACCGTGAAGCGCTCGGTCTTCTTGAACGGCTTCCATCATTTCCTCTGCCAACCATTTTGCTTGGACGATCACTTCTTCATTCGTATACTTTCGGCCATTGGCGCAAGCTTTAACATGGCTACCATCGATAAAAATATCCTTTGAATCCACCACGCCAGCCTCAACGCATTGCTTTAAAATTTGGGCAAATATTTGCTCGGCTAAACTTTGAGATTCGAAACGACGCTTATAATTTTTACCGAAGGTTGAAAAGTGTGGCACAGTATCCGTTAAAGAAAGCCCTAAAAACCATCGATAAGCAACATTCACTTCAATCTCTTGAATGGTTTGGCGCATACTTGGAATACCAAAGAGATATTGAATCATAGGGATTTTAATCAAAGTTATCGGGTCAATACTTGGTCGACCGTTATCTTGACAATAGACGTCCTCTACCAAGTCATAGATGAAATTAAAATCAATATGATGATCAATTTTCCGCAAAAGATGATTGGGAGGTACCAGTTCTTCAAGGGCATAAAATGCCATTTGATTACGTGCTTCAAAGGTTTTACTGTCAGCATTTTTTGACATCATACGAATCACCCGTTTTCTTTTTATTATACACAAAAAAGCCCTCTAATTCACTAAGAAGTAGTGGTTTAGAGGGCTTTGTCTTCAGTCTGAGCGCACCCAAGGTGCGCCTTGATTATTTACTTATTCACTTAATTATTTTACCGTATCTTCCCAAGTAGAAATTTCTCCTAAGAAGATTCCACGGATTGCTTCTAGAGTCATTTCTTCAGTAGGGTTTTCATTATTTACTACTACTGCGATACCATCGATAGCAATTGCGTCGTGTTTTAAAGCTTCCATTTCCTCATCTTTTAATTCACGAGAAGCCATACCTAAGTCAGCGGTATCATTCATTGCTGCTTCCATACCTGCAGATGAACCGTTTGAAGTAATATTAATTTCAACGTTTGGTTGGAATTCTTTATAGGCTTCAGCAAGTTTTTCCATTAAAGGAGATACAGAAGTTGATCCAACAACTTCAACAGTTCCTTCTAATTCTGCAGTTGCTTCATAAGGAGCTAGCTCACTTTCTACTTCTTCACTTTCTGCTGCTTCTTCTGATTCTACTTCTTCACTTTCTGCTTCTACAGTTTCATCTAACTCTTCGCCAGCAGGTGTTACGCTGATGTATCCTTCTTCTTCAACTACTGCTTGTCCTTCTTGAGAATGAATGAATGTTAAAAAGTCATTTGCAACTTCAGATAATTCTTTTTCTGCTGACCATGCAACATTAAATGGACGAGCGATTGGATAGTCTCCAGCTTTGATAGCTTCAGGAGTCGCTTCAGAACCATCAACTTTTAATGCTTTCACTGAATCATCAAGTGATCCTAATGAGATATATCCGATTGCTGAAGGGTCTCCAGCAACTGTTTGCATTACACCAGATGTTTGGTTTTGAACAGTAGCATTTTGCGTAGTTAGGTCGTTATCATCTTCATCAACAACACCGACAATTTCAACAAATGCGCCACGGGTACCTGAACCATCTTCACGACTAATTACATTAATTGGCCCTTCTTGAGCCATTGCTGGAACAACTACCGACAACCCTAAACCTGCTACAGCTACTAATAGTAAAGCTTTTAATGATTTTTTCATTAATTACATCTCCTTAAATTTTATCAAATCAGCAACACAACTACATTGCCAACATCGAACTCACTCAACGTTAGCACATTCATAGTATACATAAAATTTGTAAATTTAATGTAAATTTAGTGTTAAGTTTGAGTAAATACTAGTGATTTAAATCAACTATCTCTGCTTTTTTAAGATATACAATTCGCTCACAAATATTAGTGACATAGTCACCAATTCTTTCAATTGAATTCCCAATTGCTAGATAGTTAATTCCTGTATTAACAGACTCTCTATTCTTTTCCATTCGTAAAGCAGAGTCATTATAAAGTTGTTTAAGACAGGCATCAACTAATTCGTCACGGTCGGCAATCTCTTGTGCTTTTACCGCGTCTCTTTCCGAAAAAGCTTCTAGAACATCATTGATCATTTCAAAAACCATTTGAGCCATTTTATTTATTATTTCTGTTAAGGATTTAATTTTTTCTGTATCTTCATTAGTTCGATTAACATTTTTTGCTATTAAAACAGCATGGTCACCTATTCTTTCTAAGTCAACACTGATGCTCATTACTGTAAAAATCAAACGTAGATCTTCCGCCACGGGTTGTTGTAAGGCGATTAAACGATAAGCTTCTTTTTCAATCTCATTGGCTAATTGGTTAATTTCTTGATCTGCTTCTTTTAATTTTGAAGCTGCACTGGTGTCGTCATTATTGAATGCGTTAATAGCTAAATGCACATTTTCGATGACTGCTGTTGCTTGTTCTGATAACTTATTTGAAAAGTCTTCTAAATCCTTTGTGTAAATATTTCTCATGATTGACTCCTTTCAAGTGTCTATCCAAAGCGTCCAGAAATATAATCTTGCGTTTGATCATTAGCTGGATTCGAGAAGATTTTTTCGGTTTCATCGAATTCAACCACTACACCTTCATAGAAAAAGGCAGTTTTATCAGAAATACGTCCGGCCTGTTGCATATTGTGCGTAACGATAATTACGGTATATTTTTTCTTCAATTCACTCACTAAATCTTCGATTTTGTTTGTTGAAATAGGGTCCAAAGCAGAAGTCGGTTCATCCATTAGAATAACTTCAGGTTGGTTGGCAATTGCACGCGCAATACAAATTCTTTGCTGCTGACCACCAGATACGGCAGTAGCATTTTGATGAAGCTTATCTTTAACCTCGTTCCAAATAGCTGCCCCTTTTAAGGACTCTTCTACTATTTGATCTAATTGTGTTTTATCTTTGATACCGTGAGTTCTTGGTCCGTATGCAATATTGTCATAGATAGACTTTGGAAAAGGGTTGGGTTGTTGGAAAACCATTCCGACTCTTTTACGTAAATCATTAACATCCATCCGTTTATCGTAAATATCCATGCCATCCAAAGCAACTTTTCCATCCACTCGTGTACCCGGTGTCAAATCTTGCATTCTATTTAAAATTTTTAAGAAAGTAGACTTTCCACAACCAGAAGGTCCGATAAGGGCTGTTACCAAATTTTCTTCTATTTCCATATCAATATTTTTTAAGGCATGAAACTCACTGTAATAAAAGTCTAAATTTTGAACTGAGAATTTTGATCTGTTTGCCATTTTATTTTCCTCCTGAACCTAATCGAGCGCCTAAGAGTGTAGATAGCCAGTTGATAATTAAGACCAGCAATACCAAAACCGCTCCTGTTGCATAAGCTTCTTTAACGTGAAAACCTTCTGAAGATAAAACATACATATGTGTAGCCAATGTTCTACCCGAACTCAATAGGTTTTTAACCATACCTGAGGACGTACCCATCGTATAAATTAAGGCCGCCGACTCCCCTACAATACGGCCAATTGCTAAGATAATTCCGGATAAGATACCTGGCATAGCAACAGGAAGAACAACTGTAAATATCGTTCTTAATTTACCAGCACCCAGAGCTAAGGAACCCATCCTTAAAGAATTATTAACCGAAAGTAAAGCTTCTTCTGTTGAAGAAATAATGATTGGTAAAATCATAATGGATAACGTTAAAATGCCAGCAATGTGAGAATAGGTTTTAAAAATTACATTCACAAACAGTAACATCCCGAACAAACCATAAACAATTGAAGGAACCGCAGCCAGTGTATCGGTTGCTAACCGAATCCAATGTACATATCGATTTCCACGGTCTGCATACTCAACTAAATAAAAAGCTGAAAAGACTCCGATTGGAGCAGATATTAAAAGTGAACAGCCAATCATAATTAAGGTTGAAATAATAGCAGGCATCATCGATACATTGTTTGAATTGTATTCCCAGGCAAAAAGTTGAGTGTTCATAACCGGCAAGCCGTTCCAAAGAATGAAACCGATGATAAAGAGCAACATACCTATGGTAAAAAAGGCTGCTAGCCAAACAATAAAGCGAATGATTTTTGCGCTCATTAAGTTCTATCTCCTTTCGATTTAATCCACATGAAGGTACCGTTAATAATTAAGATAAAAACAAATAACATTGAGGCTGTCATAATTAGTGCGTGCTGGTGATCACCACTTGCATATCCCATTTCCAACACAATATTGGTAGTCAGTGTTCTTGTTCCTTCAAACAAGCTTTTAGCCAACCTTGGTTGATTTCCAGCAATTAAAACAACCGCCATTGTTTCACCAATCGCACGACCAATCCCTAAGATAATGGCAGATAGAATACCAGATTTAGCCGCTGGGACAATGACATTTAAAACAGATCGCTCATGAGTAGCGCCAAGACCCATTGAGGCATTATAATAGTGTCTCGGCACCGCTCGAATAGCTGCTTCTGAAAGTCCAATTACAGTCGGTAGAATCATTACACCTAATAAGACCGAAGCTGTCAGTATATTCATTCCATTATTAGCTGGTAAAAACTTTAATCCTCTGATGAATGGAACCATCATTTGAAGAGCAAAAAAACCATAAACGATTGAAGGAATGGCTGCCATTAAGTTAATTGCTGGCTTAAAGATTCTATATAAAAAATCTGGACAAAAATATGCCATAAAAATAGCCGTTAGAACTCCAATGGGAACTCCAACAACAATAGCGCCAACCGTAACATAAATAGACCCCATAATGAAAGGGAAAATACCATAAAGAGGCTCTTTCCAAGAAGGCTGCCACTGCTGACCTACAAAGGTTTTTAAGAAGCCATGCTTCATTAGAAAAGGAATTCCACCTTGGAATTTCCAAACTCCGTCATCAACTGTTCCACCTACAAAGATGAAATAGAAGATTAAAACAATTGATAAAATAGATAAGAATGCACAAAACATAAAGACATATTTCATGAATCTTTCTAGCACTTTGCCCTGCATTAAGACAACTCCTCCACAATTTACTTGACTACAATAACTCTTGCATTGATAGTACATTGTTATTGTACTTCACCTATGTAAATTCTTTGTAAATTTTCAGCAAATAATGTTACAAATATGTTACAAGACCCTGGGTGAAGGGCTTTCTTATAACATTCTTAACTGTAAGCGTCATCATTAATTAGGGAGAATTATCGTAAACGATGTCCCTACCCCCACTTGACTTTTTACCTCGATTTTACCACCCATCATTTTGACTAAATTGCGCACAATCGAAAGCCCAAGGCCTGTTCCACCTGAATTTCGACTGCGTGCTTTATCAACTCGGTAAAACCTTTCAAAAATTCGATCCATCTCTGTTTCGGGTATCCCTATTCCTGTATCAGCAACAGTTAATTCAATTTTTTTCTTTTTTTCTTTAATACTAATTGTTATTTGACTGCCTTCATCTGAATAGTTAATAGCATTGTCTAATAGATTGGTTAAAATTTGCTCAAAGCGATATTGGTCTGCTTTCAAAGCAATATTGTTATTAGAAATCAATTCGACTTTAATTGATTTTTGAGCAGTTTTTTGAGAAAGAAACTCGATCATATTTTCTGTTACTTTATCCACATAAAAGCTTGATCTAGGTAAATTGTTTTCACTTTTTTCAACACGAGATAACTCAAGAATATCTTCAATAATCATTTCCAGTCGATTACTTTCTTTGGCAATAATGTTAACAAATTTATTAGCTGCCTTCTTATCTTTTAGCGCTCCGTTTAAGAGTGTTTCTGCAAAACCTTTGATAGCAGTCACAGGTGTTCTTAGTTCATGTGAAGCGTTGGCTACAAATTCACTTCTTACCGTTTCTAAACGACGGATTTCAGTTATATCATAGAGTAATACCAAAAAAGACATTTCACTGGCTTGATATTCTTGATAGGAAAGGATATTGACATCCAAGAATTTTGATTTAGGTACATAAACTTCTACTTCTTCTTGTACAGGCAAATGTGTTTGCATCACTCGATTAATCAAACTGATTAATTGAAAAGATTTTAAAATTGCTTGGTAAGGACGCCCAATTACTGTTGGCGACAGTCCTAAAATTTTTCCTAAAGCTGGATTCATGAGATCAATCTTTCCTTGAGAGTCAATGACTAATACTCCAAGGTTGATATTCTCCAGTAATAAAGAGTATTGCTGTTGTCCAGAAATCAGATCATTGCGGTCTTCTCCTAAATACTTGACAATATCGGTAACTGATTGTCCTAATTGATTAACTTCGGGAATCGAATGTTCAAGGTATTCATAATGATAATCGGAATCTCTAACCTTTTCTATCCCTTGCCTTATTGATTGAATCGGACCCGTAGTTTTTAGCAAGGCTAATCGAATAGCTAAGAATATAAGGGAAAGCTGAACCATAATATAAATTGCTACCAGCTTCCAATATTCTTGCCATTTGAAAGAAAAGTAGTTCTTATCGACCGATTCAACCAACCAAACAGTTTGTTTGTTCCAATTTAATTTCTTACCAGCATAGATCCGTTGATCAGCTCTCCAGGAAATTATATTTTGACCTTTATTTTTAATAATCTTTTGATGAATGAGACTCAGACTGCTCTTTGTATTACCTTCTTTTGAATTTCTCCATAAAGTATTGGGTACTAAGCGATTTTTCGAATTATTTCTTTGAGAAATTAAAAAAACCTCGCGATCTTCACCACTAAAGATACTATCTAGGTCTTGATAATAATCTTCTATCCGACTTTGATCTTTAATGAATATGTAAGCTGAATGAGTTTGCACTTGATCTTGTAAAATCGTATAAATTGTCTGCTCAATTTGTCTGTAACCCAAATAAACTAAAGATAAAATACCTATCATAAATAGGACAATTCCTAGTCCCAATTGTCGGCGTCTTTGGCTCGGGTCTATCAGTTTCATGCTTGTGGTACCTCAAATTTATAACCAAACCCTCTTACCGTTTTAATATATTCAGGACTTTTTGTGTCACTTTCAATTTTTTCCCTTAAATGTGAAATATGGACATCGACGATACGCGTTTCACCCGCGTAGTCAAAATTCCATATGTTATTAAGCAGTTGATCACGACTAAGTATACGCCCTTTTCTAACTGCCATATAGAGTAAGAGTTCAAACTCTTTGGGCGTTAAATCAATTGATTTACCATCACATATCACTTCATAGCGGTCTGGAAATATTTCTAACTTACCGAGCCTTATCACATCATTTGAATTCTCAGATGCATTAGTAGGAACTTGTAGAGGTGTAATATCTACTGATTCTGTCTGACTTTCAACCTCTTTTACATTCTTTTCGCTACTTTGCATCCTACGCCCAATTGCCTTAATTCTGGCAATAACCTCCCTTGGGCTAAAAGGCTTGGTCATATAATCATCTGCTCCTAATTCTAAGCCAATAATCTTATCATATTCATCATCTTTGGCCGTCAACATTAAAATAGGTGTTTCAATTTTTTCTTGACGCACACGGCGACATACATCCATTCCATCCATTTTTGGAAGCATAATATCTAAAATGATAAAGTCAAACTTTTCTTTTTTAATCAATTTATAAGCGGTCTTACCGTCTTCTGCAGTGACCACATCAAAACCAGCTTGATTTAAATTGTATTCTAATAACATTAATATCGATTGTTCATCATCGACAACCAGCACTCTTTTCATAGCCAACCTCCTAGGATCTCTAAGTACTTTCTTATTCTATCAGACGCCTTCATCTATTAAAAGATATCTTCTAATCAATAGCTTTCACTACTATAAAAAGACCTCCCTTTAAAAGAATAGGGAAGTCTTTTAAATTTCTATTTAAAAAATTTGTTTACAGCTCTTTTTGCTGCTAAAACACCTAATAGATAGCCCAAAACCAGCAAAATACCAGATATATACAAGATATTAGGATAAATAGGCATGGCATACTCCGGATTAAAAGCCAGTAACTCTTGAGCCAGGCTAAGGATTGCTTGGTAGGAAAAATATAAAACAATACTGGCTATGGCAGCGCCTATAATTCCTACACTTCCCCCTTCAATAACGAAAGGTGCCTTTATATAAGATTTTTTTGCACCTACCAGCTCCATGATTTCAATTTCTCTTGAGCGCGACTGAATAGTTACTTTAATTGTGTTGGAGATAAGTAAGATAGCTATCAGAATAAAAATAGCTCCTAAAATAGCTATAGCATATCGCATAATTTCAATTGTTTGGATCAAGCTCTCAAGATTGACTGAACCAATATTAGCACTTTGAACCCATTTTAATTTTTGAACTTTTTTGGTTACTTGCTCTAATGAATTAGCTGAATTTACAGTGACTAAGTACATATTGTTAAGAGGATTTTGATCCATTAAAACATCAAAATCTTCTGTAATAACTTCTTGGTAAGACTCTAATTCTTCTTCTGCCGACCGATAGACAACTTTAACAACATTATCCATCGCTGCAATTTCATCACCAAGTTTTCTCTCATCAGCAACCTCTGCTAAAGGATCAATCATCACTCGTACTTGAATCTCATTTTCAATCGTTTCTGTCAATTGATTAATATTCAATACGAGAACAAAAAAGGTGCCTAATAAAAATAAAGTTAGACTCATAACTACGATTGATGCAGAAGTCAGCCAGCCATTTCGAAATAAATTTCTCATTCCGTCTCTAAAATGACGAATACGGGATCTAATCCATTTCATTTTTTACACCTCTTTTTATATCTCTTACCAATCTACCTTGGTGCATTTGTAAAATTCGGTGAGGGTGGGAGTTAACGATATTATCATTATGAGTTCCCATTAGAATAGTTACTCCAGAGCGATTAACTTTTTCTAAAGCTCGCATTATCAAAACTGCACTGGTTGGATCTAAATTACCCGTCGGTTCATCCGCCACAAGCACTTGAGGACGATTAGCTAAAGCTCTCGCTATGGAAACCCTTTGTTGCTCTCCACCTGACAACTCGTTCGGTAATTGATGCATTTTAGACTTTAAACCAACGATATCAAGAACTTCCAACACACGTTTTTTAATTTTCTTTTTACTCTCTCCTGTAACTTCTAATGCATAAGCAATGTTTTCAGCTACTGTAAATTGGTGTAAAAGTTTGAAATCTTGGAAAACTACACCAACTTGCCTTCGTAATAGGTGAACTTTCCTTTCAGCTAAGTCATGCGCTTTAAACTGATTAACAATCACTTGTCCGCTTGTAACTTTTTCTTGACGATTTAACAATTTCATCAGCGTAGACTTCCCCGAACCACTAGGTCCTACTAAATAAACAAATTCTCCCTTATTTATCTCGAGACTCACATCTTTAACAGCCCATATTCCATTACCATACTGTTTGCTCGCTTTAATTAGCTTAATCAACAATTTCACCTCACATACTAGTAATTCTTCACTCTTTATTACTTATTTTTCTTCTTGGATATTCCACCTTAAGTAAGCATCAATAAAAGGATTTAATTCTCCATCCATTACAGCGTCGATATTCCCCGTTTCATAATTCGTTCGATGGTCTTTTACCATTGAATAAGGGTGGAAAACATAGGACCTGATTTGTGAACCCCAGGCATTATCTTTTTGCTCACCTTTTATCGCTTGTAATTCAGCTTCTTTTTCTTCCACTTCTTTTTGATAAAGTTTTGCTTTCAAGAGGCTCATAGCTTGCTCTTTATTTTGAATTTGTGAACGATTGGATTGACTTTGAGTAACAATTCCTGTCGGAAGATGTGTAATTCGAACGGCAGAAGAAGTTTTGTTTATATGTTGTCCGCCAGCTCCTGAAGCTCTATAAGTATCGATACGTAAATCTTCAGGATTTACTTCTAGCTCAATCGAACCATCAATCATCGGAGTAACATCAATTGAACAAAAGGAAGTGTGTCTGCGCGCATTAGAATCGAAAGGCGATATCCGTATGAGACGATGAACCCCTTTTTCCGACTTCAGATGTCCATAAGTTTTATAGCCAGAAACCTCAAAAGTAGCGCTTTTAATGCCTGCTTCATCCCCATTTTGATAATCTATAAATGTTATCGCATAATGATTGTGACTCGCCCAGCGTTCATACATTCTCAACAACATTTCGCCCCAATCTTGGGATTCTGTCCCTCCCGCTCCTGGGTGAATTTCCATAATCGCATTGAGATGGTCATGATCTCCCGACAAAAGAAGAGATAGTTGATAATCATCAATTTGTTTATTGAGTAAGACCAGCTTTTCTTCTAGCTCTTTTTGTAATTCAGGATCTTGGCCTTCTTCAATAAGCTCTAGTCCAATCATTGCATCATCCAGTCCTTCTTCTAATTGATAAAAAGAGTTTTTTTCGAGTTTACATTTATTTAATTCTTGAATTAAAGATTGAGCAGCTTGATTATCGTCCCAAAAATCTTCCTTTAACATCTTCGATTCCATTTCAGCAACGTCTGCTTCCAATTTATCGATGTCAAAGGGACCCCCTTATTTTTTCAATATTAAGTTGGGCTGATTCTATTTGGTCCTTAATTTCATATATTTCCATCATATCACCTTACTTTTTAAAATTGACACAAAAGGTCCTTTGGAGTTAATCCGCAGGACCTTTGCTATTCTGTCATATTAGCCTTTTAATGTTTTTACACTTTGGTGTTTAGGCATTGAACTTGGTTTTACCCGAGGGCTTGTGGAATTAACTTGCTCCCTCTCCAAATTCTGACGAATTTGTGCCTTCATTATGAATCGAGTGATGTCATATTCAATTGCAGCAATCATTTCTTGGAAGCGATCAAAGCCTTCTGTTTGATATTCTGTTAGAGGGTTCGTTTGAGCGTATGCTCTTAGACCAACACCTTGACGTAAATGATCCATCGCATCAATATGGTCTGTCCATTTCGAATCAACCACACGCAAAATAATTACTTTTTCAAATTCTAAAACTTGTTCAGGACCATTTAGTAAAGCAATTTTCTCATCAAAAGCCGACACAGATTCATTATACAAATAATTTATTAATTCTTCTCTGCTCTTACGTTCTAAGTCTTTTATTGAGATTTTTTCTGGACTAAATAATGTATTGTGAACGAAGTCCAATAGACTGTCTAAATTCCAATCCTTTTCATCGTTTTCAGTAGCATAGGCCACTTCACGCTCGATGGTCCGTTTAATCATTGCTTTAATATGAGGTGTTAAGGTTTCTTCTTCATTAATCACCGCCAATCTTTGACCATAAATAACTTCTCTTTGCTCACGCATAACTTCATCGTACTCTAAAACACTCTTACGAGTATCGTAATTATTACCTTCCACTCTCTTTTGGGCTGATTCAACTTGACGAGATAACATCTTACTTTGAATAGCAAGATCTTCTCCTTCATTGTTGTCGTCTGTCATATTCAGTTTTTCCCAAACCTTTTGAATTCTGTCTGATCCGAAACGACGCATCAAATCATCTTCTAGTGATAAATAGAATTGTGATGCCCCGGGATCTCCTTGACGTCCTGCCCGTCCACGTAACTGGTTATCAATTCGACGTGATTCGTGACGTTCAGTTCCGATAACAGCGAGTCCGCCTACTTCTTTAACTCCTGATCCTAACTTAATGTCGGTTCCCCGTCCAGCCATATTGGTCGCAATGGTTACCGCACCTCTTTGACCGGCAGCCATAACAATTTCAGCTTCTTTAAAGTGATTTTTAGCATTCAAGACTTCATGAGGAATACCTTCTTTTGTTAATAATTTTGATAGGTACTCTGAAGTTTCTACAGCCACTGTCCCTACTAAAATAGGTTGCCCTTTAGCATGACGTTCTTTGATTTCTTCTACGACGGCAGCAAATTTAGCTTTTAAGTTTGGATAAAGCAAATCTGGGTGGTCTTTTCTAATAACTGGTCGATTGGTTGGGATTGAAACGACGTTAATATTGTAAATTTCTCTAAATTCTTCTTCTTCCGTCTTAGCCGTTCCCGTCATTCCAGATAATTTTTCATACATACGGAAGTAGTTTTGGAAAGTAATCGTTGCCATTGTCTTGGACTCATCTTGGATTTCAACATTTTCTTTTGCTTCAATCGCTTGGTGAAGTCCATCTGAATAACGACGACCGTCCATAATACGACCTGTAAATGGATCGACAATCTTAACTTCCTCTTCGTCTACCACATAGTCAATATCATGAATCATAATGTAATTTGCGCGTAAAGCTTGATCAATATGATGAACCAGTGATGAATTTTCAACATTATACAGGTTTTCTAAGCGAAAGATTTTTTCAGCCTTGTCAACTCCAATATCTGTTAAAACAATTGACTTAGAAGTCAAATCAATGGTGTAGTCTTCTTCTTCTTTCAATCCCTTAACAAAATAATCTGCCCGATTATAGAGGGCTGTCGATTTCTCACCTTGACCAGAAATAATCAACGGTGTACGAGCCTCATCAATTAAGATAGAGTCCACTTCGTCTACTACCGCAAAATATAATGGTCTTTGAACCATTTGAGACTTGTAAACAACCATATTATCTCTTAAATAGTCAAAACCTAATTCGTTATTTGTAGAATAAGTCACATCACAAGCATATGCTTCACGCTTTTGAGCAGCGTTCATTGAGTTTAGATTTAAGCCGACTGTTAAGCCTAAAAAGCGGAAAACTTCTCCCATTTCTTTAGAGTCACGAGTTGCTAAATAATCGTTAACAGTAACAACATGAACCCCTTTACCTGACAAAGCGTTTAAATAAACAGGCATTGTCTCTGTCAAAGTTTTACCTTCGCCGGTTTTCATTTCAGCAATATCACCCTTATGAATGACAAAGCCGCCTTGAATTTGGACACGATAGGCCAATAAGCCTAATACTCGATAAGCAGCTTCTCTTACAACAGCAAATGCCTCTACCTGAATATCATCTAAACTTTTTCCACTAGCTAATTTATCTTTTAAAATAGTAGTTTGGGCACGCAGTTCTTCATCAGTCATCGTGCGGTAATCTTCTTCTAAGTCGATTACCTGGTCAGCTAATTTTCCGGTTCTTCTCAATTCAGCATTATCATTTTCAATTAAATTTTTTAAAAAGTTGGCCATTAATATGCTCCTTTAATTCCCATAATCCTCATTTACCCATTCCATGAATAAATTTTCTCACTGTAACATTGTATCATTAAAAACTCGACTTTCAAACATTTTTATCTGCTAGTGTATTGTAAAAGTTTAATTCCTTCTGCTTTTTAACAATAAAAATGAAGAGCATTGATAAGCTCTTCATTTAACATTTGATATTCACTATATTCTAAGGATACAACTTAATCTTAATCCATTCTCGCTGTTTCAATTAATCCATATCGACCATCTTTACGGCGGTAAACGATATTAATTTCGTTTGTTTCTCCTTCTTTATATACGAAGAAGTCATGGCCTAGCATATTCATTTGTAAGACTGCTTCTTCTGAATCCATCGGTTTTAAAGCAATTCGCTTTGAACGAACTATTTGTAAATCGGGTTCGCTTTCATCTTCATGATTATTTACATTTGAAGCTTGTACCAAATCTGATGTAGTTATTCCTTCGAAGCCTTTTTCACGTGATTTGCGATTAATTTTAGTCTTATATTTCCGTACTTGTCGCTCTAATTTATCAACTACAAAATCAATACTCGCATATAAATCAGGTGTTGTCTCTTCAGCTCTGAGCACTAAGAAAGATAAAGGAATAGTTACTTCTGCCTTTGCTGTTTTATCAGGATAAACCCTCAAATTTACATAGGCAGTTGCATTCGGTACATCATTGAAAAAACGCTCAAGTTTTGAAACTTTCTTTTCGGCGTATTCTCGAATAGCTTGAGTAACCTCGATATTTTCTCCACGAACATTATAGTTAAACATAAATATCCCTCATTTCCTCTCTATTTGGTCTAAGGCTAATGAGCCATAAACCCAAAAGCTATTACTAGCTTAAAATTATTATAACACATGCCCACATCGATTGAAAGCGCTACACATTCTAAGCAAGTGATTGATTTCTTGCTAAAGTAATACTTTTTAAATCCATTTCTTCTTTAGCAATAGCTTCAAAATGTTGAACTATCTCTAATTTTGCTTGTATCATAGTTGCCCCTGTTGTATAAACATCATCAAAAATCATTAGACCTTTCTTTTCTTTTAATTTTTCTTTTTCTATATTTATCCAAGCAAATGGACGATTGAGTGTTAAACGATCTTTTCGACTTTTTGCTGCTTGTCTAATTTCATTTCCAATGTAATGGAAGGGACAACAATAAGGGATGTGGGCTATTTCTAATAAATATGCGGTCGGATGAAACAATCTCCTTTTCAAGCTTGATTCAGAGCTAGGTAAAATTAACCAAAGGTAGTTTGGATAGTGTTTATATGTTTTCTTTAAGACTTGCTTCATTACATTCGCCATCCGGCAATCTACATCATATTTATAACGAGTGATCCAATTTTTAAAACCAGCATTGTAGTCAAATAAGGCTTGGTTGTTTATTAGCTTTAGAGGATATTTTTGGCGCCAGCGATAACAATCTAGACAGTAATTCTCATCAGTATCTTTGATTCTATAAGTAGTTTGATAGTGGTTGCTACCATCTAATTTTCTTCCACAGGCTCTGCAACTTTCACTCTGATAATGATAAGGAACGAATGATTTTAAACAGTCTGAACACAATGGTTCAAATTCAATAGCTTGCCAGGAAAATAACTGTTGCCAACTTAAATCACGTTGGTAATTTTTCTGGCACATCAAACAGACCCTTTCATCAAGCATTTGCATTTAAAAGTCCTCTCTTGCTCGCTAACTGATTCATTCCCTTAATTTCTATAGCCGCTCTTTTCATTTCTTTTGTAATACCATAATGACCAAAAACAACTTTACCTGATGGATAAGCAGCCTTCCTTCCTACCCTGCCACTCATTTGAACTAAAGCTGATTTAGAAAAAAGAGGGTCCTCAGCACCAAGGATAAACACATGACAGTTTTCAAAAGTTACTCCCCTTTCAAGAATGGATGTAGAGATTAGTATGTCATAATGACCTTTGCGCATTTTTTCTACCTTTTGATGTCTTAGAGGATCTGTTGAATATACATAGGTAAGTCTAAGGCCTTTAAAAAGTTTCTCTAACCACTCAGATAATAGAATTGCCAACTTGATATTGGCTATAAAAATTAGTTTCCGACCTTCAAGCGCAATAAAATGTTTTAGGCTTAAGAGAAGTTTGGAATTCTTTTGTTGATTTACTAAGTTAGTTTTCCAATCTCCCAACCACAAAAATATGGGTTCAACCAAAGGAAAACCATGAAATCGCGCTGGTAAAATGGTCTGGTGAATCAAGCCTTTTTTGACCGCTTCCACAATTTTTTTATCCGGTGTTGCTGTCAGAAAGATTAATTTACCCTTCTTTTTAACTGCTCGATTTACCGCGAAATGTAAACTCTCATTATCAACATAGGGAAAGGCATCTACTTCATCCACTATTACTAGGTCAAAGGCTTGAAAAAACCTTAGCAACTGATGGGTAGTTGCTATTAAAAT
Organism: Facklamia sp. P12955; assembly: GCF_050409565.1. Taxonomy (NCBI): domain Bacteria; kingdom Bacillati; phylum Bacillota; class Bacilli; order Lactobacillales; family Aerococcaceae; genus Facklamia; species Facklamia sp. P12955. Next base: position 54,749 of record NZ_JBNUPF010000006.1, on the reverse strand, counting down.
TTCACAGGGCTCATATTTTGTTTCACTCTTTCCATGAAGCAAAAGAACTTTGACCGAATTAAAAGCAGCTTTAATTCTTGGAAAAAGTTCAATGCACACGTCAACTCTTGGAGAGACTAAAGCTATCTTTCCATCCTTTCTTAATATTTCATCGATTATTGGAAAAAGCATTTCTGTTTTACCAGCTCCCGTTACAGCATGGATTAAATGTGGGTGACTACTATCATCCAATTGTTCCGCAACTTCTTGTGAAGCCTTATTTTGCTGTGGCGAAAGTTTCCCTTGCCAGGTGAGAAAGGATTTTTGATTTCTTATAGTTAAAGGTTGATTGTTTGGTAAATAATAAAGCAAATCGTTACTACAAATTCGTCCCATTTGAAGACACGAACAACAATATATAATCTTCTTTTTATTAAAATAAAACTTATAGTATTGTTGTTGATCTTGACAATTGCACCTGGAACAAAGGATGTGCTTTTGTTTTATTTGTATAGCAGGCATTGCGTGTAGATGATTAAATATCGTCTCTAATTTCCAGCTGGATTGAGAAAGAAATTTATCCCAGATTATTGTTACTTCTCTTTGAGTCATTAATTGACCAATAAAATACTCTTTCCACTCCATCAAAAAAATCTCCTTCCATGTCTTTTTATAAAGTACACAGAAGGAGAATAATTAGTGCTATTATTTACTTGTTTAATTAGGATCGTAATTAGGCATTATGGCCAAGCCAATACAACCTTTTCCGGTATGTGTTCCGATAACAGGGCCGATCGAGTTAATTTCTATATCAGAGATCGTTAACTCTTTTTCAATTAATTCTACAACCACACTACATTCGTCTTTAGCATTGGCATGTGTCATCATAAGCTGAATACCTTGGGGATATGATTCAATTGCTTCTTTAATTAGTTGAATCCATCTAGCATACACCTTTTTATTAGTACGGATTTTTTCAAAGAGAAGAATATTTCCTTCCTCATCAAAATGCAATAAAGGACGAATTTTAAGCAATTGGCCTAGTGTAGCAAAACCTGCATTTAAACGTCCACCTTTAACTAGGTTCTCTAACTCTTCGACCATCAAATAAGTTTGTGTATGATTTGCTTGCCAAGTTAGTTCAGCCACGATATCTTCTAATTCCTTATCCGCTTCGAGTCCTTTTAAGGCTTTCCTTGCCAAACCTTCAATGACTATGCATGAAGACTTAGAATCGATAATATAACTTTGAATACGATCTTGGTATTCAGTTAGTACCGATTGCGCTAAAGCTAAAGTTCCTGATATTTTTGAAGATAGATGGATAGCTATGACTGCTTGAAAACCTTCTTCAACAATCTGATCCATCAATTGGTAGTAGTCACCTGGATGTGGTTGAGAAGATTTAGGTAATCGATCACTTTTTTCCATATACTGATAAAACCGCGTCTGCTCATCAATATCAGATGAATCTTTAAAAACAGTCCCATCATCAAAAATAACACTAAGATCGACTTGAAAAACGTTTGATTGACTGGCTATTTCCTGGTTTAAATATGCTGTAGAATCTACTATAATTGCTGTTTTCATTTTTCACTACCATTCCCTGTCTGACTAATAATCAGTTGTTTTTTAAATATGTTACACTGTTTAAAGAATCTATATGTTATCTATTATCCTAACATAAATGAAAGGAAAGCTATATGTTTAATTATTTAAGTATCCAAAAAGAAATTGTACATGAAATTGAAATAAAAAAATCTCGTTTTATTTGTTTTCTGTTTCCAATCAAAAGTGAAGAAGAATTTAATCAACACTTGCTTAGTATACAAAAAAAGCATTATAAAGCAAATCACCACTGCTATGCTTTTAGTTTAGAGGCTGACTCAAGTATTCAACGCATGAGTGACGATGGCGAACCAAGTGGTACAGCAGGTCTACCAATGCTTGAAGTTCTTAAAAAAGAGGAATTAACTTTTGTCGCAGCCATTGTTGTTCGCTATTTTGGTGGAAACAAGTTAGGTGCAGGTGGTTTAATTCGCGCTTACACCCAAGTAGTTAGTGAAAGCTGCCAATTGGCCAATAAAATTAAAAATGTTAACCAGACCCTTCTTCAAATTGAAATGGATTATGCACAGCTTGATCGCTTTAATCATAATCTTGCTCAAATGCCTGGCTTACCTTCTGTTCTAACCATCGAATATCTCGAAAAAATTCAAATGACAATCGCTATTCATTCTGACTTCCTAAAGGAATTTGATAGCTATTTAGTCAATTTTTTAAGTGGACAAGTTAAAATAGACAGTTTAGGTAATCGAGATATAAATATACCTTTTAAAACTTAAAAAGATTCATTTGTTTGGAGACTCTTTTCCAATATGCACAGTAAAATAAACCATTGCTACAATCAATACCATTGTCATCACCCATATCAGCCACTTTAAATTAGGAAAGGCATGGAGGGCTAGGGTAATCAATGAAAAAACGGCAGATAAAGCCATCATCATTTTATTGATTGAACTTTCATTATAACCCCTTCGCAGTAACCGATGATGGATATGCTCTTTGTCTCCTTCAGTAACCGGGGTTCGTTGGTGTAAACGCCTCATGAAGGCAAAAACAGTATCAAAAAGTGGAACAGCAAATAAAAGTATTGGAAAAATAAAAGAGTAAAGACTGGCGTTTTTTAGATTAGTAACGGTTAAACTAGCGTACATAAATCCAATAAATAAAGCCCCAGTATCTCCCAACATAATTTTAGCAGGTGGCCAATTAAATATTAAAAAACCAGCAATTGCTGCAAATAAAAATAACAACTTTAATACAAAATCCAATTGAATGGTTAAAGAAAAACCTAAAGTTATTATAACCATTGAAAAAAGACTCACCAGGCTAACACTTGAAGCTAGGCCATCAATCCCATCTAATAAATTTAATGCATTAGTTACTAAATAAATCCATACTATGGTTAAGAGATATTTCAAACCATTAAAAAGTAATGGGTCTTCAAAATTAATGAGTTGAGATGAAAAAGAAATGTCACTATAAAAATAGACATAATGACAGGCGATTAAAATACCGATTGATTTTTTTAAAGCAGATAAATTTAACCTATCATCTAAAACGCCCGTTACAAGGATAATTAAGGAGGCTACAAAAAGACTCCCTTGCTTATCCCAAAGAGTAAAAGGATTTAATAAGTAATAGCTTAACCAATATGCCATAAATACAGCAATACCACCGTAAGCAGGTGGTGTTCTTTTGCTATTATTCTCTCTATTCTTAAAATCAAGGGGCTTTGTAAAATTAAGCAACTTTAATAAGGAATAGGAAAATGCTAATGACAATATGAAAGCAAGCACTACCCTCATTATTATTTCCAGTACAATGGACATTATTTCATCTCCTTAAATCAAGATTCCCTCCAAAACTGATCAAAGACAGTGACTGGCAGATGGCGTTTATGTTGGCTACTTAAGTACCATTTTTCAATTATTGCTGCTTCATGGTCTTTTACTTCACGTCCTGTCAAATAACGATCAATGGTTTGATAAGAAACACCCAACGCTTCTTCATCGGATAACATAGGACGGTCTTCTTCTAAATCGGCTGTCGGTATTTTTTGATAAAGGTCTGCCGGACAGTTTAGGGACTGTAGCAACTGCTTACCCTGATCTTTGGTTAAGCGCCACAAAGGCATTACATCCGCTGCCCCATCTCCATATTTAGTAAAGAATCCTGTGACACTCTCTGCTGCATGGTCACTTCCTACTACAACACCTGAAAACTGTCCTGCTACCGCATATTGCATCACCATACGCTGTCTCGCTTTAATATTTCCTTTATTAAAATCGCTAACTTCAATTTGTTCTTTTTTCAAAGCTTGAACAACTCCTAAAGTCGCCTCTTCAATATTTAGATTTAAAATTCGGTCTGGTGCAATAAAATCTAGAGCCTTTAGTGCATCTTCTTCATCATTTTGGACAGCATAAGGAAGTCGTATAGCAATAAATTGATACTGGTTATCGTTTGTTTCAGTTCGGATTTCTTCAATAGCCATTTGCGATAATTTCCCTGCTAAAGTGGAATCTTGTCCTCCACTAATACCTAATACCAATGACTTTAAACCTGCATTTTGATAGAGATAATCTTTCAAAAAGTTAATAGATCGCCGAATTTCAGCTTCTGGTTCAATCCTTGGTGAAACTTTTAAATTCCCTATGATTTCTTTTTGCAATTGTCTCATATTATTCTCCTTATCAGAATTGATCTGTTTGAAACGCCTCAACTCTTAAATCAACTTGGTCGCGAACCTCTTGTATACTATCCATTTTCAAATCGTATAATTTTTGCGATAAATCAACTGGATAAACTTGTGGATTTAAAATGCGCTTATGCTCTTCCCATAAGCAGTTAATCTTATCCTCTGAATAATCTTTAATAGTTAATATATCTGGTAAATCATATACTTGCTGACCCTCTTTGTATATATCTATTAAAAGTGGACGCGCTTCAAAGTCCTTAACAGTTTTATTGATATAGGTATGAACTGGATGGAACATGAAAAGTTCCTCTAAAAGATCGGGCCTTTCATCTATTAAAGCAATATAGTCACCTTCCACCTTGCCATCTTTTTTTCGAGTAATTCGCCAAACTTGTTTCAGACCGGGTGTAGTGATTTTTTCTGTATTGGAAGAAATTTTAATTGTCGGTACAATCTCACCTTTGTCATCTTCGATTCCAACTAATTTATAAACAGCACCTAGAGCAGGCTGGTCATAAGAAGTTATTATTTTAGTTCCAATACCCCAATCGTTGATTTTTGCACCCTGCATTCGTAAGTTTAAAATGGTTTTTTCATCCAAATCATTGGAAGCTATTATGCGCGCTTCGGTGAAACCTGCTTCGTCCAATTGCTCACGAATTTTTTTTGATTGGTAAGCCATATCTCCCGAATCAATTCGAACACCGATAAAATTGATTTTGTCACCCATTTCTTTAGCTACTTTTATAGCGATAGGTATGCCTGAACGTAATGTGTCATAAGTATCTACTAAGAAGACGACATCACGATGCGTTTCAGCATAAGCTCTAAAAGCTTGATACTCATCTCGGTAAGCTTGTACCAAAGAATGAGCGTGAGTACCAGAAACAGGAATACCAAATAATTTCCCAGCCCTAACGTTTGAAGTTGAATCAAAGCCTCCAATAAAGGCTGCACGCGTTCCCCAAATAGCCGCATCCATTTCTTGCGCTCTTCTAGCACCAAATTCAGAAATTTTATCCCCTTCACCCACTACCGAACGAATACGTGATGCCTTTGTGGCAATTAAAGTTTGGAAATTTATTATATTTAAAATAGCTGTTTCAACTAATTGGCACTGACCAAGTGGTCCTTCAACTTGCATCAAAGGTTCGGTTGCATAACAAAGCTCGCCTTCTTGCATAGACCTAACAGATAACTCTAGTTTCATATCTGCCAAGTATTGAATAAATGTTTCGGGGTATATTTCTAAGCTTCTTAGATAATCCAAGTCAGTCGCTGAGAAATGAAATTGATTCAAATAGTGAACAACTCTTTCTAAACCAGCAAAAATAGCGTAGCCATTGTTAAAAGGGTTTTTGCGAAAGTAGACTTCAAAAACAGCCAGTTTTCGATCAATCCCTTTTTCCCAATATGTTTTCAACATATTGATTTGATAAAGATCGGTGTGGGTCATTAAGCTGTCATCAGAATATTTATAGATCATTTTAATCTCCTCAACTGAATAATTTTATTTATTGTATCATACTATTGCCCTCAATGTTGATTCAAAAAGAGTGCATAAGTTATAAGCTCATTATAAAAAAGCCTTTAGTTGAATGCTCAACTAAAGGTTTTTACTAATTACTCTTCTATGGTATTTTCTTCAGAAGTTTGCATGGCCTCCAAAGGAACCTGAATATTAAAGCTTTGACCATACTGGTCAAAGTCAAAATTAGCCGAAATACTTATAAGCTCTGGTAAATTAGACCAGTCTGTTTGACTCACTGAATCGATAAAAACTTTAGGGTCTGTGTCAATCATAAAGGAAAAGTTCTTTATCAGCCCTGTCACACTCTCATATGTAACAGTCATTTGTGGATTCATATTAAAGAAATCTTCAAACATATCAGGATTCAAGAATTCCCCCAGAGATTCTTCATATTCTCGGTCGATGGGTTGTCCCAGATCTTCTGATTGCTCAATCGCTTTGTTAGCTGATTGCTTAACCAACTGTTTTAAATCGATTGCCTTATCTAAATCATTGTAAAAGCTAGCTCCATTAATATCTTTTTTCAACTTAAAAAGATAATCTTGACCTTTTTCTTCAAATTCAAAGTATTTATCAATAAATGTTTTGGCCTCTGAAGTCATTTCGCTTTCTACTAAGCCATTTGATACATTTTTAAAGGATGCTTGAAGACTATCTAAGATATCTTCTTCTGATACCGTCCATTCTGAAGTCTTCCACTCTTTAGATTGAGTGTTGTAAATATAATTAAATCCTTCTTTAGCATAGCTTTCAAAACCTACAGCCTCTGAACCTACAAATGGAGAAATTATTTTTGCTACCATTTGTAAAGCTATCGGTTGAGCATTTACTAATGCGTCAATTTCTAGGTTTCCAAAATCACTGGTCATATTTTGCGAGGAAATTTTCACACCTACTGTACCTTCCATATGAAAGGATTGGAATTCTTGTTGGTTTGCTTTTACCGCCACATCTTGCCAAGCATCTGAAACTGTTTCTTGAGCACTCACATAAGACTGAGGGATTAGCAGCAGATTAACCATTATCATTAAAAAAAGTGTTTTTACCTTATTACGTTTATTCATAATATCCTCCTTATAATTTACTAGCAAAAGCCTAACATAAACAATAAACAACATCTAGAAATAGCTTACTCATAAATATGAATTTTGGATTGAAAATCCTTCCATGAAGGTTGGCAGAGATCTTCTTGGTCTAAACCTCTTGAAGAAACCTTATCAAATAATATTTTTAATGTTTGAAACAACAATTTAAAATCAAAGGCTAATGAGTAATTTTTAATATAGAGCAGATCAAAGTTTAATTTATTATTAAAGTCTGTAGCATATTTTCCATAGACTTGAGCATAGCCAGTGATTCCTGCACGTACATGATGACGCAATTCATAATAAGCATTTTCTTGACTAAATTGATTAACAAAAAAAGGACGTTCAGGTCGCGGTCCAACGAGCGACATATCACCTTTTAACACATTGATTAATTGTGGAAGTTCATCAATCCGAGTAGTGCGAATAAACTTTCCTACCCTCGTCACTCGTGAATCATTAGAACTAGCTAATACGGGTCCAGATTTTTCTTCAGCCGTTTGAGTCATTGAACGAAATTTTAAAATGTTGAAAGGTTTAGATCCTTTTGTAATTCTAACTTGACGATAAAAAATTGGTCCCTTACTGTCTAGTTTTACAGCTATGGCTGTTATTAACATGATAGGCGAAGCTAAAATTAATAAAAGAAGAGAAGAAGCAATATCAATCGTCCTTTTGATAATAGCTTGTTCAAAAGCAATTGAAAAAGTAGATACTTCAATTAAACTTTCATCTTCAAAGCTCATTATATTTGGATTAACCATCATTAAATTTGCAAAGTTAGTCGATAAAAAGAGCTTTTTGTTATTCCGCATCAAATAATCGTATATTTTTAGTCGTTCTGTTTCTTCGATATAACCAGTAAGGTAAACAATATCGACCGCATCCGATAATTTAACCACACGCTGGTAATAATCTGACAAGACTACATGAGTTACCTCATGTCTACGATTGGTCATTCTATCAAAATTAACCACTGCATTTAACGCCTTTTTATTCTCCCCTACGACTAAAACTCGTTTACGGCCAGATAATCGATGATAAAGGATGTAAGCTACAGCATTAAATAAATATACCAATATTGTCCCTACGAAAAGGTTAAGTAAAATAACAGATCGCGGAAAAGTTAGCCAAGACCCAGCATAAGTAACGGCCATCATAAAAAAAGACAAAAATAATTGAGATAGCATGGTAAAGTAGAAAAGGTCCATTAAAGTTTTATTATAAAATATATAGGTACCAAAGAAGAAGTTGATCAAAATAAAACCTATTGCTATCCAGAAATAACTTGATTCAAAAGCTATAAAATTTCTATAGGGAATTTGGCCTGAAAATTTTAAATAAAAGGATAATAGAATTCCTAAAAGACATACCAGTGAACCCATTATAACTACAACAAAGCGTAATAAATTATTCCATTCTTTTCGATGGTTCATAATAAAACCTCTTTCTTTCCGTTGGTTCTTACTCATTATACCGACTTCTTTAAAAAATAACCATCAACATTTAGTCTGATTAATTTTTACGCTCTCATATATTTGTATTGAAATAACTTAAGCTCGTCCCATCTAATTTAAAGATAGAACGAGCTTAAGCTTCAAATAAAAAATTTACAATTAAAGTCTACTCAATGATAGTGAATTTTTCATTGAAAAGAGGTGAAACAGAACGGTTCTCGTGAATACGTTTAATTGCTTCAGCAATTAAGTGTGCAACAGACACAATTTCAATTTTATCAATTTTTTTGTCTTCAGGCAGTAGAATGGTGTCTGTAACAATTACCTTCTTAATAACAGATGTTTGCAATCTTTCTAAAGCTGGCCCAGAAAGAACCGGGTGAGTACAGGTGGCATAAACTTCTTTGGCTCCACGATCAATCAAAGCTTGAGCAGCGATTGTAATTGTTCCTGCCGTATCAATCATGTCATCAATTATCACTGCTGTTTTATCTTTAACATCTCCAACAATACTCATCACTTCTGCAACGTTAGGACGTGGGCGACGTTTATCAACAATAGCAATTGGTGCCTTTAAAAATTCTGCTAGTTTTCGTGCACGAGTTACGCCGCCATGGTCAGGTGATACAACAACAACATCATCGCCAAAAAGTTTGTTATCAATAAAGTAATTTGCCAGTAAAGGAGCACCTAATAAATGATCTACAGGTATATCGAAAAACCCTTGAATTTGGGCAGCGTGTAAATCCAATGCCACTACACGGTCTGCTCCTGCTTGCTCTAACATATTTGCTACCAATTTAGCTGTAATTGGTTCACGAGACTGTGCTTTACGGTCTTGACGTGCATAACCATAGTAAGGAAGCACTACATTGATTGTTTTTGCTGATGCGCGACGCAAAGCATCAATCGTAATTAATAATTCCATTAAATTATCATTAACTGGTGAGGAGGTCGATTGTACGATATATACATGTGCCCCCCTAGTCGATTCATCAATATTTACACGTATCTCTCCATCAGCAAACCTAGATAAAGAAATTTCACCTAATTCTACTCCAACAGCTTTTGCAATTGCTGCCGCTAACTTTTCGTTAGAACTTAATGCAAAGATCTTTAATTTTGGATCCTTATAGTGTTCACTTGCCAACCAAATCCCTCTTTCCTTAAATTTATTTATTGATGTATTTAGTCCAATAACCTAACTTATTAACCTGTTCGCTACGTGAAATAGCTAAGGCTTCCGCTTCAACATCCTTTATAATAGTTGAACCAGCAGCTATAAAGGCACGGTCCCCAATCTCAAGTGGAGAGACGATATTAGAGTTACTTCCAAGAAATACTTGATCGCCGACTTTCGAACGATATTTTCTTTTACCATCATAGTTACAAAAAATAACACCACAGCTTACATTGACATCTTTTCCTAATTCAGCATCACCGATATAGGCTAAGTGACCTGCTTTGGTATCTTTACCTAGTTGAGAATTTTTAACTTCAACAAAATTCCCAATACGGACGCCCTCTGCCAAATAGCTATTCGGTCTTAAATGCGCAAAAGGTCCTATTTTTGCTTTATCTTCAACCTTTGATTTCTCAATAACTGACTGAGTAATTATTACTGAGTCCCCTACTTGGCTATCTACAATCTCACTGTTGGCACCAATTCTTACTGATTTACCAATAAATGTTTCGCCCTTAAGCTGAACTCCCCCCTCAATCACCGTATCTTCACCAATTTTTACATCCGCTTCAACATAAGTCATTTCAGGATTAATAAAGCTCACGCCATTTCGCATATGATTTGTAATGATACGTCGGTTCATTAGCTGCTGAGCTTTAGAAAGCGCTACTCGATCATTCACTCCAATTGATTCTGCAAAATCATCCATATTAAAAGCATGAACTTTTTTTCCTTGTTTTTGAAGAATTTCAATAATATCTGGTAAATAATACTCGCCCTGGGCATTCCGATTGCTCACTGATTTCAAAGCTTTAAACATACTTAAATTATCAAAAATGTAGGTCCCTGTATTAATCTCATCTATAATAAGTTCTTTTGACGAAGCGTCTTTTTGCTCCACAATTTTAAGAACTTGGCCTTCATCATCACGAACAATTCGACCATAACCAGTAGGATCTGAGGTTCTTGCAGTCAAAACGGTTGCTTTTGAACCTGTGCTTTCATGATGCTCAAAGAGTTTAGTTAATGTTTCTCCTGACAATAAGGGTGTATCTCCACATATAACTAAGGTACTTCCTTTTTCATTTGCCAGAAGATTCTCAGCTTGGAGTACTGCATGACCTGTTCCTAATTGCTCGGATTGAAAAGCAAAATCAGTGAGGTTTTTTAATTCTTCTTTCACTAAATCTGCCCCATTACCAACAATAGTTACGATCTGCTCGGCACGACTTTCCAAGACTGATCGAACAACATGTTCTGCCATGGAAATTCCACTAATTTTATGGAGAACTTTAGGTAAGGCTGACTTCATGCGTGTACCTTTGCCAGCTGCTAAAATAACCGCCATTCTTTTCATTCACTCACACTCCTTCTATCTGCGACATTTACCCTTATATTATATCTATTTAAGGACCATATGGCTATGCAGTTTCCTAATTAAAAAAATTTCCTGCTTCAATTTCCAATTGATAATGACCTAACTCATTGTTATAACGTAATTGAGTTTCAAAAAGAGCGTGATAATTTGGAATACTCATTCGATTTTTTACCTTATTCTCTGCAAAAACGCATATTCCAGCTGCTTGCGAATCAAATTCTTCAATTAAATTTAAAAGCCCTGTTAATGTTCCGCCATTACGAAGAAAATCATCCACAATTAATACACGACTTTGCGATTGCAAAGCTGACTTCGAGAGCTCCATTTTCTTAACAGTCTGCGTAGAACCCGAAGTATAATTAATCGAAATAGTTGATCCTTCTCCAGAGGTAGATTCTCGACGTACCACAACATAAGGTTTGTTTAGATATAATGCTACTGCCGCTGCTAATCCTATCCCTTTAGCTTCTATGGTAAGAATGGTATCAATCTCTTTATCTGCATATTTAGCTGCAATAAGTTGAGCAATCGGATTTAAAACACTCGGATCTTGTAGTAGGTCATTCACGAAAATATAGTTTCCTGGGAGAATTCTCTTACCTTGAGAGAGTCGCTCTTTTACTTGACGCTGAATAATTTCAACTTCCTCTCCCGACAGATGTGGACGAAAAATAACACCTCCTGTTTTACCAGTCAATGTTTCAAGTTGCCCTAGTTGCATTTCATCAAAAACTCCTCTGACCATTCCCAAATCTTCACTAATTGATGATTTAGCACATTGAAATTTATGCGCAAAATCTTGTAAGTTTAAGAGTTGGTTGGGATTATTCATTAGTTGTTGGGTAATTGCTATTAAGCGCTGGTTTCGTTTATATTTTTTTATCATTTATAAAAAGCCTCCTTTTCCAAACATTAAGCAAACTTTATCATTATTTGTTCGAATTTTCAACAAAAAATCTCTATCGAAAAAGAGTTCTAACAGCTGTTAGAACTCTTAAAAATTATCAATGCTTATGTTTGCGTAAGTATCTTTGTAGGCTTTGAACAACAGCTACTAAAACGAATATCAAAATAAATATTAAAGTAATAGATGCTCCAGGAGGGGTGTCTAATCTGTAGGAAGCGAATAATCCCAAGTAAATTCCCACGATGTTTATCACAAAACCAATCGCTATTGCTTGTTCAAAGGACCTAGAAAGTCTAATAGCTGTTGAAGAAGGAATCACAATTAATGCTGATACTAATAAAACACCAACAATTGGCATCATAATGGAAATAGCAACCCCTGTTAAAATTGAAAAACAAGTTGAAATAAAACGAACCGGCAGTCCTGCTGTTTTAGCAGTAGCTTCATCAAAAGATATAATATAAAGTGGTTTTCTAAAAATTAGATATAAGCATAAAATCACCAGCGCTAGTCCAATTAATAAATAAACCTCTTGGTCTTGAATTAAGATAATCGATCCAAACAGATATTGGTCTACTTTAAATACACCACTATTGGAATTAAAGCTTAGAAGAAACAAGGCTAAAGCCATACCAGTGGACATCATTAAAGCCACAGATATTTCAGTGAAATGTCTATACACCGTTCTAAGATACTCAATTCCCAGTGAAGCAATCACAACAATCACTATGGTCGAGTATGTAGGTTGGATACCTAGTATAATTCCTAAAGCAACTCCAGCTAAAGAAATATGAGATAAGGTATCTGCCATTAAAGATTGCCTTCTGAGAATGAGGAAGAGACCTAAAATAGGTGTTATAAAGGACATGGCTAATCCTGCTATAAAGGCGCGTTGGATGAAGTCATACTGAAACATCTCCAAGGAGAACCCTCCTCTCTAATTAAGCGAATTTCACGATCATAGAAGCCTTCAATTTCATCATCAGCATGTGTCACCATCATGATGGATTTACCATGATGCTTGGTAAGATGTTGCAAAAGTTGATAGAACTTTCGGCGTGATTGGCTATCCATACCGTTTGTCGGTTCATCTAAAACATATAAATCTGGATCCAATGCAAAAACGCGCGCTAAAATAATCCGCTGTTTTTGGCCGCCTGAAAGTTGCCCGATTAATTTATCTCGCATATTCGCCATACCCACTGCTTCAAGGGCACGATCAACATGTTCATAATCTTCAGCATCTAAAGATTTAAACCATCTATTTTGACTGTAACGACCCGACTCTACAAAGCGCTGAACCGTGCTAGGGAAGCCTGAATTAAAGGCGGAAATGTTTTGTGCAACATAACCCAACGATAGCTTATCTCCTGCTTTATTTTTTTTGGCAATACTTATTTCTCCTGTTGCTGGCTTTAACAGACCGATAATATTTTTAACTAACGTTGACTTAGCCGCTCCATTTTCTCCCGTTAAAATAACAAATTCTCCGGATGCGATATCAAAAGTGATATTATTCAAAACTTTTTCTTCTTCATAATAAAAAGACAAGTTTTTAACGGATAACACCTTCATTTTTGGCCTCCTTACACTAGTTTCTAATTTTGAAGTAGTTGTTCAAGATTTTTACGCATTAATGTAAAATAGTTTTCCCCTGCTGCTGCCTCTTCCTCAGAAACTAATTCCAAAGTTCTTAAGGGCAGTAATTCTGCTTTAGTAGAGCTTGCTACTGTTTGAGCAATCTTAGAATCAATAGCAGGGTCAACATAGATTTTGTTCACTTGTTTTTCTGCTAATAGCTTTTGCATTTCAGCAATTTGTTTGGCTGAAGGTTCTTGATCTGAAGAAAGTCCTCCAATTGAAATTTGCTCTAAACCATAGGCCTGAGCTAAATAGCTAAAAGCTTTATGTTGAACCACGATGGTTTTATTTTCTAAATCTTTTAATTTAGTCTGAAATTCTGTATTTAATGCTTCAAGTTTTTCAACCAAAGCCTTACAGTTCTCTTCATAGACCTTCTGATTATCAGGATCTATTTCTATCATTGCCTCTTTAATGTTTTTGGCTTGTTGACTATAAACCATTGGGTCTAACCAGGTATGAGGGTCAAATTCATGAACGTGTCCTTCGTGACCATACTCTTCACCTTCATGATCGTGCTCTTCACCTTCATGATCGTGCTCTTCACCATCACCGGATAACAAATCAATGCCGTCGGTTGATTCTAAAACTTTGGTAGTATCTAAATCAACTAAAGACATTAAATCCTTTATAAAAAATTCCATTTCATCATCTTGATAAATAAATAGATCACTTTCTTGAACTTTAATTGCAGCTTGTGCACTTGCTTCATAAGCGTGAGCATCTTGATTGGCATCTAGTAGCATAGAAACCTCCATTTTATCTCCTGCTATTTCTGAAGCCAAAAAGTACACTGGATAAAAAGTGGCCATAACTTTTGGCCTATCTTGTGCAGAAACAATTTTAAAAGTTGTATGACCTACCATCGCTAGACTTAAAAAGATAGTAGCTATTATTTTCATTAGTTTATTCATATTATTTTACCCTCCGTTTAAATAGTAATAGTTACATATATCTTTATGTATAGTATCTTCCTACTAGAAGTTTGTCAAGGTAAATTTTAAGATATAATTCACTAAAAAAGCGGTAAGTCCTCTATTAAGAAGGCAAACCGCTAAATTGATATTACTCGTATTGATCTAAACTGTTAGTCATCCATTCTGGTAATGAATCTTTGACCTTGTCGGGAAATCGATGACTGATTGTTTCGAGCTCCAGACCAAATGTCTTGCGCATCAAAGCTGTTATCTCCTTAGGTAATAACTTTTTCCCTTGGTTCTCTGCAATCGTTATCTGCTTTAGTATTTCAATGTATGAATAAGCTAATGCTAGAGTAACAGTTGAGGCAGTAAAACCATTAACCATTCCTCCTGTAACTGATCCCACTCCTGGCACCCATTTAGCAGCTGACGAAGCTAGGTACTTACCCACCATACTCGCTAAACCTGTCCCTCCTACCCCAGCCATCATACTAACAATTTGTTTTTTATCGATAGACAAGCCGAATATACTAGTAATGTGAGCTAGCATTGTAATTTGGATAGGAACTAAAAGAGCTGAGTCAGCAATCGGTAAGGGGGTTAGACCAATTCCAAAAGTTGTTTTCATATACTTGTTTGCCCAACTTCTAGATTGAGCTATTTTTAAAGCCAAGTCTACTCGTTGGGCATTAATAAAAGCCTTCTCTACCTCTTCCGGAACAAACTCATAACTATGTTTAGTCAACTCTTCTAAGCCATAAGCTTTAATTTTTTGGCCACCTGCTAATTCAAAGTCTTTGGCTAAAACAGGAATAACCACTTGGACTTGAGGGACTGCTTTTTTAACAGAATCTTTAAAGCCTTTAATATCCTCACCAATTGCTTGTGTTAAGACCACAATAACCGGCAGTTCTTGAGCCAGCATTGCAATTAGGGTAATTTCTTGCGGTTCAATTCTTGCCATCGTCGCATTGATACAATAGTAAACCAAGTGAATAGGCTCTACCGCATCGCCTTTTTTAGCGTCTTTTACTAAATGAAGTAAGTGTTGGATACTTTCATCTTGCGACTTTGAATGTAACTCTAATCCTTTAGTATCATAGATAACTAGTGGTAAGCCTTTTTTAGTTATTTTCTGGACCTTTTGAGTCACTGGAAGACCTACTCCTGTTGAAGCAATATTTTCTCTAAAAAGAGCGTTCACAAGAGTGGATTTTCCCGATCCCGTTTTACCAGCGAGTAAAATGCGAATGGGCTCCATCTTTTCCACTTCCTGATCTGCTTGCCTTAATAGATCAAGTGCTAAGTTAAGATTTAAAGGACTAGTCTTAAATTTCTTCCATAAATCCATAATTCGCCTCCATCTATGCCTTAATTCCTACGCGAGCGATTAGATAAAATTATTAACCTTAAAATTTGTAAAGCCGTTGAAAAAGTAGCCGCTATATAAGTAAGGGCTGCTGCATTCAAAACTTTACGAGCAGCGGGCAACTCCCCTTGAGTGAAGATATCTAGCTGTTCCAAAGAAATTAAAGCCCGTTTACTTGCATCTAGTTCAACTGGTAAAGTTACTATTTGAAATAATAAAGCCGTTGATAGTGCAATGATACCAATTGTTACCAATCCCATCATTTGGAAAAGAAAACCCAAAATGATAATTGGCATACCAATCATTGAGCCAAATTGTGATACGGGAACTAAAGCTGATCTTAATTTTAGAAATTGGTAGTTCTTAGCATCTTGCACGGCATGACCACACTCGTGAGCTGCAACTGCTACCGCTGCTACAGAGCTGTTGCTATAAGTAGCTTCCGATAATCTTAAGATTTTCTCTTTGGGACTGTAGTGGTCTGTTAAGTTCCCAGCTACTCTTTCAACTCTCACATCTTGAATTTGATTTGCTTGCAGAATTAATTCCGCGGCTTCTTGTCCACTTATATTACGCTCACTCATTAATTCGCTGTATTTAGCAAAGGTTGATTTAACCTTCCATTGAGCATACATTACAATAGCCATACCTATTAGTATTAAAATATATGTTGAATCAAAATAAAAACCGTAGGGGTACATTGAATTCCTCCTTTAAAGTTCAAACACTATAAACAGTATTCTATCAAAACTTCCTTTGGTTTTCTATTTTAGTAACTTTTAGATGAAAATTTCCCAGTCCTGATACTTAAATTAAAAAACATTTAGAAATGTACTGACCCCTTAAACCCGAACAAGGATTTAGGGGGGGTTGTACGGCAAAATATAATTTTGAATTTATATTATAGTTAGTAAGAGAAATCGAAGAAGGATATGAAAGAAAATTTCTTTCAAGAAGGTCTGGAGTCAAAGCTTCAAACGTTTCTAATTGGATAAGACAAGATAAAATGTATGGAGAAAAAGGACTTAGAAAATCTGTGTCTAAAACTAAATACAGCGGAGAATTAAAAAAATCTGTAATAAAATATAGGCAATACAATGAACTATCCTATAGAGAAACAGCAGAGTACTTTAAAATTAATAATCCTTCAATAATTGCTAATTGGAAAAGAAAATATAAACAAGAAGGTTTTGAAAGATTCAATGCTAATGAAGGAAAACCTATAAAGAATGGGGATACGACTATGTCTAAAAACACCGATAAATCAAATGAAATTAAGAAGTTAAAAAAATCAAAGAGAAGAATTAATAGAGCTAGGGCAAAGAAATGAATATCTTGAAGCAGAAATACTCTATCTAAAAAAGTTAGATGACTTAATTCAAAAGAAAAAATCTCAAACAAAAAAAGACAAAAATAGTACTTGAAATAGGCTAGTTAAACCGGATATTAAGTTAAAAATATGGCTTGATATAGCAAAACTACCAAGAACGTCTTTCTACGAATGGAAAGAAAAGCGAGATAGAGTTAACCATAAAAGAGTATTAAGAATCATGAAAGTTAGTAAACTTCTATGTAAAAATTTCCACATAAGAACAATGAAATATAGCTCATATAGAGGAGAAATAGGTAGGATAGCAGATAACAAATTAAATAGAAACTTCAAAGTAGAAAAAGCTAATGAAGTATGGGTGAGTGATATAACAAAACTTAAAGTTAAATCTTCTGAAAACAGGTTATAACTATCACCAATAATGGATTTATTTAACTGTGAAATAATATCATATCATTTAAATATATCACCTACTGTATATTTTACCAATAAGTCCTTAGAAGATGCTGTAAAGAAACTTCCACAAGATCACCATTTAATAGTTCATACAGATCAAGGATTTCATTATCAACCTAAGTCATGGGTAAAAATCCTTGAAGATAACACTATAAAACAAAGTATGTCAAGACGAGCTAATTGTCTAGACAATTCGCCTATGGAAAACTTCTTTGGGCTTCTAAAACAAGAAATATTTTATGCGATTAAGTATGATAGTATAGATGAATTAGCTGAAGAAATAAAAAGATCTATTTATTGGTATAACCATCATAGGCTAAAAGAAAAATTAAACGGCCTTTCACCTATTGAATATAGGTTGCAGGCCGCATAATTAATTTTAATATTATTGTTCGTGTTTATGGGTTCACATCAAAATTCTAAATGCTTAATTATTTTTTATTTTAATTCAGGTAACATAGCATTCAAAGTAATTCCTACCAGTGCACTTAAGGCTGTTCCGGAAACAACAAATGAGCCTCCCAAATCTAAAACAGCTCCCCCCAATCCGATAACCAACATAGCTGAAGCAATAATTAAATTTCTAGATTGTGAAAAGTCAGTGTGATCTTTTATTAATACCTTCAGACCATTACTAGCAATCACACCATACAATAGAATCGACATTCCTCCCAATACTGCGGAAGGTATTGATGCCACTAAAGCATTAAATTTGCCAAAGAAAGATATCAAAATAGCTAGAAAAGCTGCATTTCTAATGACACTAACAGATGCAATTCTTGTTAAAGCAACCACACCAGAGTTTTCACCATAAGTTGTGTTTGCAGGACCACCAATTAAAGCTGAAACGAAAGTAGCTAACCCATCTCCTGCTAAAGTTCGGTGTAATCCTGGCTTTGATAAAAAATTACGATCACAAATTTCACTAAGAACCACATGATCACCTGTATGCTCAGCAATGGTAACCAAAGCAATTGGTAAAATCGCCCAGGCTTCTGGTCCAAAATAAAACTTATATTGTTGCCAATTTGCAACAGGTGTAGCAAATGGAAGGGATAAATCCGGCAAACGAATCCAACTAGCTTCTATTACGGGAGTATAATCAACGATTCCAACCATTAACGAAAGAAGATAGCCGCCAATAATAGCGATTAAGAATGGAATTACTTTAAAGAAGCCTTTACCAAATATCTGCATGTAAACTGAAATGAGTAGCGTTCCTACTGAAACGAAAATGTTTCGCCAATCCCCACCCGATACAAAGCCAGCATTATTTACTGCAGAAGAAGCTAATCCTAAACCGATAACAATAATCATCGGCCCAATAACAATCGGTGGTAATATTTTATTCAACCAATCGGTGCCGGTATACTTGATTACTCCAGCAATCACAACGTAAAATAAACCGACCATCATGATTCCAGTTTGCGCTGCAGAAACATCCCCACCTAGTTGTTCCATTGCTAAAGCCATGGCAGCAATATAAGCAAAAGAGGATCCCAAATAAACAGGCACCTCCCCTTTTGTTATAGTAAGGTAAATCAATGTTCCTATCCCACTTGCTAACAAAGCAGTTGAAACAGATAGCCCTAAAATTAAGGGAACTAAGATCGTTGCTCCAAACATAGCAAAAACATGTTGAAAACTTAATAATAATCCTTTGGTAAACTCCGGCTTTTCGTGAGGTTGCAGCAATAGCGTCATTTTATCTTTTGAATTTTCCATTTTAATCTCCTTATATGAAGGCATAAAAAAGAGCCCTTTATTTGAAAATAAGGACTTAAAATACTCAGTAGACTTTGGCATCCTCGCTGGAATGCATTAAAAGTCCTTACATTTCTAATCGATTTTATCATTGTTTGACCAAGTTGTCACACTCTTTTTAGGATTTAATTTAGTAATTTGTTATCAACTTGTTACCTAATATCCATATTTTTCTGATACACTGATGGAACGAAACAAAAAGGAATGATTTCATGAAAAAAATACTTAGCCTTATGATTGCATCTCTTTTATTATCTGCCTGTCAGATTTTCCAATACTTTCAAGAACCAACCGCTAATGAGAAAAATGAACAATCAGAATTGGCTGCTGTCTCCCAAGACCAAATAACTAGTCAAACAACTGAAAACCTTGAATCAGAAGATAGCCAAAAGGAGCAAACAGAAAAAAATAAACAGAGCAATACAGCCCCTCGCTTTTTAAAAGAGAAATTAAGCGTTTCTTCTGATTTCCCTAATTTGACACTTCCAGATGAAGTGCCTCAAGATATTAATCAAGCCATGGAAAGCTATTATCTAAATAATTTTACAAATCAAGAGCAACAAGTTAATAAAAATAAAGTAGCAAGTAAGGATTTGAATCAAATCCTTACACAAATTAATTCGGAGGAAGATTTAAGCCAACTAGATGTTTCTATTGATCAAAGCCAATTCCAAATCAATGGAGAAACAATCTTTATTCCTCGCATCATCGTACCCTTAACTTACCAAGAAGCCGAAAAGATTGCCAGTGATAACGATACACGTTTAATAAACCACGCTTTAACACAAGTAGGAAACCGATTAGTGCTATTAGCTTATTATCGTCCTCAAACAAAGGAACTTATTCCTATGCATCTAGTCAATTCAACACACTCACTCTTTTTCTATCAGCAATAAGCATAAGGTCCCAGCCATTTGTTAAATGGCTGGGACTTTATGCTTTATCCTTTTGCTTGCTTTTTTAGAATGTTTTGACGATAGCGCTCTACTAAACGATGACTGATAATGATTTTTTTATCTGCCAGTTGATCGATAATTTCTTGATCAGAAACATCTTGGCCATGCTTTGTTATAACATCTTGAATAAAAGCTTGAATATTTAGAGCAGACAACCCACTACGTCCGACTTTTGCTGAAACATTAATAAAATCCGAAAGTGGAGACACATTCTCTCCATAAGCGAGGTTCTTATTGATAATAATGCGACTGACAATAGACTCAGATAAGCGCAGCTGATGAGCAATGTCTTTAATTAATAAAGGCGTTGGGCTTTTGTCTTCTCCTTTGAGATATTGCAGCTGAGATTGAACGATAATCTTAGTCACTGCAATTAACAATTTCTCTCTAGAGCGAATACTTGATAACATTTGCTGGTAGAATTCCTTATGCGGTTGGATATATTCTTGAAGCTCAGTATTATTTTTAGCTTCCATTTCATCATAATAATCTTGATCAAAAATTAGCCGTGGATAATACTGACGGTTAATGTGAATTTGTATTTCTTCTCCCATGAGTTGCAGTTCAACATCTGGAATCAAATTAATTCGCTCAATTCGTTCATATAATGAAGATGGGCGTGTCCGCAATGTATGGTAATAATTAACAATTTGTTGGATTTCAGCTAGCGTTAAGTTTGTACGCTCCATAATCTCTGCATAATCTTCTTCTAATAATTCAGCAAAATAATTTTCTAATAAAAAATAGGCATGATTTGGCGAATGTTGGTCTTGGTCTGTTTGCAACATTAGACATTCTTTCAAATCATAAGCCCCAATCCCAGTCGGCTCTAATTGTTGAAAAAGAGTAATAGCATCTAAGGCAATCATAGGGTCTATTTGTAGTTTTTTTGCAAGTTCTCCATATTTATAAGGTAAATAGCCACGTTCATCTAAAAAGGGAACCATTTGCACCATAGCATCTCTAATCGGTGTTTGCCTATATAACATAATCTGCTCGAAAAGGAAGGTTTCTAATGTTTGAGGAGAGCTTGGACTTTGAATATCAATATCTGGATCAGCTGCAGGCCTTCTTTCTTGTAAAATCTGGGAAACCTTATGCTCAATAGGGTATTCAAACTCTATAAACGGATTATCCAAAAACTTTTCTTCAAAATAATAGGTTAGCTGTTCGCCATTTAAGTCTAAAATTTCTAAAAGTAATGGATTTTGTGTGACTTCTTCTTGTGTAAGCGATCGAAAAATTTTTACTTCTTCTGACATCTAATCACCTTCTTTCTGACTTTTATCATTCTCTCTCTATTATAGCTAATGCTTAGAATTTCGTCTAATCATAATTCTTGTACTAGCACAATTTAATGTGCTTAAATTATTTAAAAAGACTAAAATTTTAAAAATAATTTTGAAAACCTTTGTATCTGCTTTTTTTTAGTTTTATAATCAACTTAGAAGCCATTTGATAGCGTTTGATTTTGTCGACGCTTAAGATGAAAGGAGAAATTAAATTGTTAGAAAATCTACAACCTAATCGAGTCTTCCACTACTTTGAAGAGTTAACCAAAATACCTAGAGAATCTGGTAATGAACAAGCAGTTAGCGACTACCTGTATCATTTAGGAAAAGAATTGGGTTATGAAACTATTCAAGATGAAGCTAATAATATTATTATTAGAAAGCCAGCCCATCCCGACTATATGGATCATGAACCAATCATCATTCAAGGACATATGGATATGGTGGCTGAAAAGGCAGAAGGCATAAAACACGACTTTGCCAAAGACCCTATTCCATTGGCAATAGAAGGAGATTGGGTTAAAACCAAAGGGACAACCTTAGGAGCAGATGATGGAATTGCAGTAGCTATGGGTCTAGCAATCATTGAAGACAAAGAAGCTAAACACCCTGCTCTTGAATTGCTGGTTACTACGGATGAGGAAACCACCATGTCTGGTGCACGAGCTGTAAAAAAAGAAAATATTCGTGGCAAAAAATTAATTAACATTGATGCAGAAGAAGAAGGCATCTTACTGGCCGGTTGTTCTGGTGGCCATAACCTTATTGGTAAGCAAAAACTTAAATATCAAGCTCGCCAGTTAAAAAACACTTTTGAATTAACCATTAATAATATGTTAGGTGGACATTCAGGAATGGAAATCCACCAAAAAAGAGGAAACTCCATTAAATTTGCCTTACAGGCTATGAACTTAATTAAAGAGGTGTCCGACTATGAATTAGTGTCGATTGTCGGCGGATCAAAACATAACGCGATACCCCGCGATGCAAGAGTAGTATTTGCATCAGATGAAGAAGATTATTCCATTGATTTTACAAACTTAATCGCTAAATATCCTCTTGATAAAGACATGCAAGTAACCATTAAAAAAATTGATAATATAGATGAGGTCTTATCGGCACAAAGCCAAGAAAATATTGAGCAATTTATCGCTGAAGTCCCACACGGTGTCTATAGTATGATGGAAGAATATCCTGATATTGTTGAGTGTTCTAACAATCTCGCTATCTTTGATATTCAAGATCGTCAATTAAAAGTCACTATTTCCCTTAGAAGTTCGAATCCTGAATCTTTTGATAAACATACTGAAAATGTGACAAAAATCTATCAAAAAAATGGATTTGATGTGATTGAAGCAGATTATTATCAAGCTTGGGAATTTGCAAAAGAGTCTAGTCTTAGAGAGACTGCCCTAGAAGCATTTAAAGAGACTTTTAATAAAGAAATGAAAGTTGAGGTTGTCCATGCTGCTCTTGAACCGGCTGTTTTTACAGATACTTTCCCTGAAATGGAAATGATTGCAGTAGGCCCTACGATGAAAGACGTGCATAGCCCTAATGAAAGACTTTCGATTTCTTCAACTGAAAGAACCTTTAAATTTATCAACAAATTGCTTGAAAAGCTTTAGAGAAAAGCTTTAGAACAAAAAGAACGCTTTATGAAAATTCATAAAGCGTTCTTTTTTGTTAAATATCACCATTAAAGGTATCTGCTTCTTGGAAATCACCAGCATATTTATAGCCTCTAGCAAACCATTCTTGTCTTTGCTTAGATGTTCCATGAGTAAAGGAATCAGGAACTACATACCCCATCGTTTCTTTTTGTAAAGTATCATCCCCTACTGAAAAGGCTGCTTGAAGTGCTTCTTCAATGTCTCCTTCATCTAAGATACCTTGCTCATCAGCATAGCGTGCCCAAGCTCCTGCATAATAATCTGCTTGCAATTCTAAGCGAACCGTTAATTCATTCTTAACGCCTGGATTTTGTTGAGCCAGTTTCTGATAATCATCCATTGTCCCTAGCTGTTGTTGGACATGATGCCCCACTTCATGAGCCAGAACATAAGCCATCGCAAAGTCTCCTGGAGCGCCATATTTATTAGCTAATTCACGATAAAAACTAACATCTATATAGATAGCTTGGTCACCTGGACAGTAGAAGGGGCCTGCAGAACTTTGGCCAAATCCACATCCACCAGTATTTGTTCCTTCTGTGTAAAGGACTAATTTTGGTCTTTTATAAGTTAAATCGTATTCAGCGAACTTTTCAGTCCAAAAATCTTCGGTATTAGCTAATACTACTGAAAGAAACTCTCCTTCTTCATCAGTTATTTGATTGTTAGAGTCGGACTTTTCACTAGCATCTTCAAAAACGACACCTGAATCACCGTAGTTGCGATTCGTTGGTTGCCCGCCTCCTAACAAAGAAGATCCTCCTGTAAAAAAGGAAATAAGCAAGATTCCTATCAAAATCCATTTAAATTTCCCTTTTGACATCAATAACATCATTAGGAGATTACCACTCATACCACCCGAACGGCCTGAGCCCATTCCTCCGCCAAAAGAACTTCCGCCTTGGCTTCGACGGTCTTCAACATTTTTACTTCGTCTTAAATCTTCCCATCTCATTTTCGGCCTCCTTAATACTAGACGAATGGAGCTAACAATCTCAATAATGCGTCGATAATCCTTCCAGCAATCGAACGTCTTAGGTGCTTCATCCGAATTAATTCAGCCACACTCTGTGCCTGAATAAAGTCATCTTTAATCGCTTTTATTTCTGGATGATAGTATAGCAAGGTAGCCGTTTCAAAATGAAGATATAGTGAACGATAATCTAAATTAAGGGTACCGACTATCGCCACCCGATCATCTGAAACGAATGACTTAGCATGTAGAAAACCGGGAGTATATTCATAAATTTTTACTCCACCTTCTATCAAAGGACGATAGAAAGACCTAGTAATTCGATAAACTAATTTTTTATCAGGAATTCCTGGTGTCATCAAGCGCACGTCCACACCCCTTTTAGCTGCTAAAGTCATAGCCGTTTGTAACTCATAGGAAATAATTAAATAGGGAGTAAAAATATAAACATAACGCTCTGCGGTGTTGAGAATCTCACGATAGACATTTTCACCTATTACTTCACTATCTAAAGGTGTATCACTAAAGGGTTGGACATAGCCGCTGGACTCATTACCTTCGATAATACTTAAACTTTCATCTAAACTGGCTTGGTCAGTAAATTTTTTGTCATCTGAATCTTCAGTTACGTAGGCATTCCACATAGTTAAAAACATTTGTGAGATGTTCCATACAGCAGCACCTTTAATACGAATCATAGTGTCTTTCCAATAGCCAAATCGCTCCACCGCATTAATATACTCATCTGCAATGTTTAGACCCCCTGTATAAGCAATCTTATCATCGATAACAATATACTTGCGGTGATCTCGAGTATTGTAAACAAGAGAAACAATTGGCCGCACTGGGTTAAATTTAAGGGCCTTAATATTAAATGCCTCCATTTGTTCGACAAAGTCTTTAGGAAGTCTTAAAAGACAACCGAAATCATCATATATTAAACGTACTTCTACACCTTCTTGAGCTTTTCTTTTAAGCACGTCAAAGATTTGATCAAACATTTGACCTTGTTCAATAATGAAGAATTCAAGAAAAATATGTGAGTGTGCTGACTCTAGGTCTTGAATAAGTGGTTCCATCATTGATTCGCCATTCGCAAAATACTTAACGTCTACCCCCGCAGAAACAGGCATTTTTGCGTAATCATTGACATACTTTGCAATGCCTGCAATCCGTGGATTATCTTGTGCTAGCGACCCTAAGGCATTGGGCACCTTTTTTAAGTCCCTTAAATGATAGCGATTCTGACGATTAAGTCGTTCTGTCATATCTGCCAAAGGTCGTTTGTTACCAGCATAGAGATAAAACAAAGAGCCTATGATAGGTGAAACTGCTAATAACACAATCCATGATAAGCGATAAGCAGGACTTTCGTTCTTATCTAGCAAATAAATGATGATCCCAAAAGATACAATAGTCATAAAGAGGTTTAGCCAAACAGAATAGGCAACTAGATCTTTGACCAATACAACTATCCATATAATCTGGAGAATAGTTAAGGCTGCGATAATTAATAAACGAACAATTAGAGGCTTTGTCTCATTTGTTCTTTTCCCCATACCTTCTCCCCCTTTTAATTTTATAATTCAAAGTGTTTAAGATAAGCTTGAGCGATTTTTTCTGCTGAAAAACCAAAGTGTTCAATGGCTTGGTGGCCTGGAGCTGAGGTACCAAATTCATCAATACTAATGGTTAAGCCATCCATACCAATATATTTATGCCATCCAAAGCTAGATCCCATCTCTATAGAAGCTCGTTTGTCAAGCTGTTTAGGTAGTATCATTTCTTTATACTCGTCACTTTGTTGATCAAAAATATTTTGAGCAGGCATCGAAATAACATTTACATAAACTTCTTTTTCAGCCAATAGTGCTTGAGTTTCAATAGCTACTGAAACTTCAGATCCTGTAGCAATTAAAACACCTTGTGCGTCTTCCTTGGCAGGTGAGATGATATAAGCACCTTTACGAACACCTTCTTCTGCTAATTCATTAGAGTTGTTGATAACCGGTAAGTTTTGACGGCTAAGAACTAATAAAGTAGGTGTTGTTTGAGATTCCACGGCAATCTTCCAAGCCACCATTGTCTCGTTTGCATCTGCCGGTCGGATGACATTAAGATTTGGCATGGCACGAAAAGCTGCTAAATGTTCAATCGGTTCATGTGTTGGACCATCTTCACCTACAGCAACTGAATCATGTGTTAAAACATAAGTAACGGGTAATTGAGATAAAGCTGACAAACGAATGGCCGCTTTTAAGTAATCTGAGAATACAAAGAATGTCCCACCATAAATTTTATTTCCACCATGCAAAGCAGCTCCATTCATCATGGCAGCCATGGCAAATTCTCTAACACCAAACCAAATGTTTTGTCCTTGTCGACTTCCTGGCATAAAGTCTTCTGTCTCTTTAATCATGGTCTTGTTTGAACCAGAAAGGTCAGCAGAGCCTCCCCATAAATATGAAACTCTAGCTTTTAGGCCTTGAATGGCTGTTCCAGAAGAGCTTCTTGTCGCTTCAGCTTTAGCATTCACATCGAGAAATTTAAGGTCAGCTGCATAATCTTCAGGTAATTCATTTGCAAAAGCTGCTTTTAATTCTTTTGCTAATTCAGGATTAGCTTCTTGATATTGTTCAAATAAATTTTGCCATTCATCTTGAGCTTTTTTTCCACGTTCCACTATTTTTTCATTAAAAACAGATTTAGTCTCTTCGGGCACAGTAAAGGCTGGATAATCATATCCATATTTAGCTTTAGTTTGTGACCAAGCGTCTGCTCCCAATGGCGCTCCGTGAACTTTAGAAGTTCCCTCATTCGGTGATCCAAAACCAATCACTGTTTTTACTTCAATAATTGAAGGTTGGTCGCTTACTTCTTTAGCAACTTCGATTGCTTGAGAAATAGCCTCTAGGTCATTACCATCTTCTACTCTTTGATAATGCCAATTTTGACTCTCAAAACGTTTTTTAATATCTTCCACAAATGATAAGTCTAAGTCACCATCTAAAGAAATATCGTTTGAATCATAGAGAACCACTAATTTGCCTAATTTTTGACGGCCAGCATAAGAACAAGCTTCATAAGAAATACCTTCCATTAAGTCGCCATCACCCACTAATACATAGGTGTAATGATTAATAACTTGATGTTGGTCCGTATTATATAAAGCAGCCGTATGTTGTTCTGCCATAGCCATACCAACTGCTTGCGCAATTCCTTGACCAAGCGGTCCCGTAGTCGCTTCAACTCCATCAGTATGACGATATTCAGGATGCCCTGGTGTTATAGAACCTAATTGACGGAATTGTTTTAAATCTTCCATTGTAACTTTGAAGCCAGATAAATGTAATAGACTATATAGCATGGCTGAACCATGTCCAGCAGATAGCACAAAACGGTCTCTATTAATCCATTGACTATCTTTAGGATTAATATTCAAATGACTCGACCACAAAGCATAGGCCATTGGCGCTGCTCCAAGTGGTAATCCTGGATGTCCTGAGTTGGCCGCTTCTATTTGGTCAACACTTAAAGCACGAATCGTATTTACAGCAATTTGATCTTTTTTAGAAAACATATTGAACTCCCTTATACTTATTTTAAATTTATTATACCATCTTTCTGCTTAGTTTTTATATCCCGTCTTATTTTATTTTTTTTTACGATATTTAGCCATCAATTCAGCGAAGATATCTGCAGAAGCAGGTGGGCTATAGGTAATGGTATTAGCACCTCCAGAAACATTTAACATATTAGCCCCTGCATTTAATTTCCCAATATCATCATCATGCTCACTTGAAACAGTTGCCACTACAGGAACATCAACCACCTGGGCAATCTGACGGATTAGCTCATTTTCCATTGGTGAATTAACGACTACTCCAAAGACTCTCGCTTGCTCAGATTGAAAGGCTAGTTGAATACTGCGCTCGCCACTGGTCGTTCCTCCTCCTTCTCCGGTAAAAACTGGTACGGATGAGACATTAATCAATGACTGATTAATAGCCATTTGTGGTGTGAAAGGATAAACTGACATAACAGCATGGGCATTTGAGTTTCGAATAAGGGCCACATCTGGCGAAAATAATAAACTCTTCATTCGATGACCAAAAATCCGAATTCCAGAAGCTTAATAGATTTCGTCCGGCATCTCAACTAAGCGATGGCGTAATTTAGATGAAAATTCCGGAACTTGTTTTGATACTTGCGCCTCCAGCTCTTTGATGACAACCCGACTGTTATTTTCACTATCTATCTCTGTTTGAATGGATTCGTAAGAATAGCCTCGCCCTTTATAATGAGCCATGAAGTCCTCTTTATTAAACTTATCCTCTGCCATATAAAATCTCCAATTCCTTTTAATATCCTCTATTCTAAACAATCCTTAACTAAAAGCTAGAAAAAAGATAAAGAACCAAGCAAAAGCTCGGTTCGTTTTTTTACTTAATCATGGCAAAAAGACCATTCAATTGATAGTCACTGCCTTCTTTGCGCGCAGAGTGAAGCTCGGAAGATAGATAAGTAGAACGCCTATCTACCATTATTCTTTCTTGAGGGATCCCCAAATCTTGAATTAACTTCATGTTAGCATCAGTCATACTCAATTGATACTTGCCCTCTTTTTGACCTGGTTTTATATAAAAAGCATGATTATCCCACTCGGCAAAAGCTTGATAGACTTCCTCGCCCACTTCATAATGATCTTGGTCAATGGAAGGACCAATATAGACCCAAAGATCTTCTAATTTACAAGCAAATTTCTCTTGCATCTTTTTAACAGCCAATTGACTGATTTTTTGTACCGTGCTTCTCCAGCCTGAATGAACAATTGCAAAAGCTTTTTGGTTGGCATCAAAAATAATGACAGGAGTACAGTCCGCAAACTTTATCATTAAAACTTGCTGAGGTTGATTAGTTAACAAACCATCCGATTGAGGCACTATATGCCCAATTGCAAACGGATTGCTAATTTCTTCTTGAGGAAATGCAACCTTGGGACCATGAACTTGTTCTCCAGTATAGAAACTTTGGAAGTCAAAACCTCCTTTTTCAAGCGCTTTTGTAATTTGTTGGCTTACCGCTGCTTCACCTATTTTAGCGACTCTAAAATTATATTCTGCTCCTGCTAAAAATACTTGTAGACCCATTTTTTCGAATGGCTGAAAAAAATTATTCATTAATTTTTTCCTCCTGAACATTGATATCATAATGATTACGAATGACCTCTGCAAAACATTGTGTCATACTGGCAGTAAAGCCCCATAGATACTCTCCACTAGGTAAATTATAAAACGGAATTTTACGTTTTACCACTCTAAATTGATAAGATGCACCATGAGCCATTAAGTGGAAGGGGAAATCTTCCCCTACTTCCGTCAATACAGATGCATCGTAATAAGTTGGATTATTATTTAAGACATAGTCTAAGGGAAGGGTAAACAAATAAGCGACTTCTTTGGCATTCGGACTTATATTATCAAAAGTAATATCTTTAATCAAAGCTACATAAGAATGAATCATTGTTGCATCATGAATCAATCCATCTAACTCTCCAATAACTTCTATGTGTTTACGACTGATATTTAATTCTTCCATCGTTTCCCTAACTGCCGCTGCTTCAAAAGTTTCACCCACTTCCACCTTTCCTCCCGGAAAAGAAGTATCGCCCGGCTGAGAAATTAAGGAGCTTCTTACTTCATAAAGGAGGTGCCATTCATTTTCTCTTTGAATAAGAGGAATTAAAACAGCATAATGTGTCTTATCTTTAAATTGATTCGGCCGATAATTAGCAAGCGATTGTCTAATCTGTTCTTCTTCACGTTTCAACTTCTTCCCCCCTCTAAAGTATTTTCATAAATTATAGCACTTTTTATCTCGTTTTCGAAATAAAAGAGATGGGATAGTTCATTATATTCCAAAAAAAGATTGTCAGCACTATAAAATTTTGTTATTATTCTTATGTTGCACCCTGTGCAAAGAATAACTGTAGATTAGCAAATAATTTACGGCAGAAAGGAAGTATACACATGAAAGCAGGCATTCATCCAGAATATCATCCAGTTGTGTTTATGGATACTTCGACAGGTTATAAATTTTTATCAGGATCAACTAAGTCTTCTTCAGAGACAGTTGAATGGGAAGATGGAAACACTTACCCTTTAATCCGGATTGAAATTTCATCTGATTCACATCCATTCTATACTGGACGTCAGAAATTTACACAAGCCGATGGACGCGTCGACAAGTTCAACAAAAAGTTCGGATTTGTGGACAAAAACGCAAAAAAAGAAGACTAATTTTAAACAGCTCAAAAAGCCGACCCAGGTGCTTAAAAGCGCTCCGGTCGGTTTTTATTTGCATTTGTTTTTAGAGACTCATTGATGGCTTTCTATTGTTTTGAAAAGGCCTTGCATCTCTTTAAATAATTTAATAAGATTTATTATTATAATGATTTAAAATATTGTTATAGGAGGAATAATTAATAGTAGTATGGAATCAAATGGAAAGAATAAAAAAAGTTTTGTACAGCGTTCACTAGATTGGGTGGAAAAAGTCGGTAATAAGATGCCGCACCCAGTAGTAATTTTTATCATCTTGTCGGCTATCACTATTTTAATCTCTGACTTGGTTTACCGCTCAGGCGTTTCAGTAGAGTTCTTTGATGCGAAAGCAGATGAAACCAGTACTATAGCAGCCGTCTCACTCTTAAACAGTGATGGCTTACGCTATATATTTGAATCGGCGGTTTCAAACTTTACTAGCTTTGCTCCTTTAGGAACTGTTCTCGTCACCATGTTGGGTGTTGGAATTGCAGAATGGTCAGGCTTAATCGGCTCTGCCTTGACTAAGTTAATTATGAAGGTACCTAATTCACTCTTAACCATAGTGGTTGTTTTTGCCGGTATTATCTCAAATATTGCCTCTGATGCTGGTTACGTAGTGGTTGTGCCACTTGGCGCTATTATGTTTGCTGGTGCTAAGCGTCACCCAATTGCTGGTCTAGCTGCTGCCTTTGCTGGGGTATCGGGCGGATTTTCAGCCAACCTTATGTTTGGACCAACTGATGCCTTATTAGGAGGGATCACTAACGTCGCTTTAAATGCCAGTGGCATTGATTATGAAGTTTCCATTAGTGGTAACTGGTATTTCTTAATCGTCTCTACTGTTTTCTTAACCATTATTGGTACTTTAATAACCGAAAAAATTGTTGAACCACATCTTGGTTCATACCATGGCGACTTTGATAAACATGAAACTAGCGAGCTATCCCTTAAGGAAGAAAAAGGTCTAAAGAATGCCGGGATCGCATTGTTAGTTTCATTAGTCGCGGCTTTTCTACTAATGAACCCTTGGTTTGGTCCCTTCCAATCAATCGATCCTGAGACCGGTCTAAAGACTTTACAACCCTTTATGAATACCGGCTTAATATTTATGGTTTTCTTATTATTTGGTATACCAGGCTATGTATATGGTCGTACAACTGGCAAAATTCAAAATTCTAATGACTTCGTGGAATCAATGATTGAGGCTATGCGATCAATGGCAGGTTTCATCGTAATGGCTTTCTTTGCTTCCCAACTGATTGCTTACTTTACCGAGTCTAATTTGGGAATTATTTTAGCTTCAACAGGTGCAGATTTCTTAAAAAGTCAAAAGATTTCAGGAGTTCCTTTAATCCTTGCTTTTATTTTCTTTGCAGCTTTTATCAACTTGTTTATTGGTTCAGCTTCTGCCAAGTGGGCAATCTTAGCTCCTATCTTTGTTCCAATGTTTATTGCCATTAACTTGTCCCCAGAGATGACCCAAATGGCTTATCGTGTGGCTGATTCATCCACTAATATTATTTCACCATTGATGAACTATTTTGCAATGATTCTTGTGTTTATGCAACGATATGATAAGAAGAGTGGAATTGGGACCCTTATTTCAACTATGCTACCATACTCTATTGCTTTCTTAATCTTCTGGTCAATCTTATTAATTGTATGGTACAGTCTCAACCTTCCATTAGGACCTGGCGCACCCGTACAAGTTTCAATGATTCAACCTCTATTAGGGCTTTTATAAGATTTCATATAGTCAAAACAGGTGTTTCTTAATTGCTACAAAAACAATCCTACCTAATCAGCGTATAGGTGGGATTGTTTTTTGCTTGTTTTCTTATTCACATAATCTATCTATCTATTCATTTTTTTGATAAAATAATCATATTCTATTGTGCTTAGGAGAATTCCATGAAAAATCTTTATAAATTGATCTTTACTTTACTGCTTATTTCCATAAGTTTAATTTTAACTCATCCTTCCATATTAGCTAAACAAGAGTATACGATTGGAACTTCCGGTCAGACCAAACCACTCAACTATTTTGATGATAAGGGTCAATTAGTAGGAATTGAAATTGAAATCCTGCAAGAAATTGATCGACGTAATGAAGATATTGAGTTCAAATTTGAAATTACTGAGTTTTCTTCCCTCTTCGCAGGACTGGATTCTGGTCAGTTCGATCTAGTCGCCAATAATTTGGGTGAAAATCCCGAACGGCGTGAAAAATTTTTATTTTCCCTCTACCCATATGTCATCACTCACAATGTATTAATTACAGCTAATGATAGTAGGGAAGGCCTCACCATTGAACAAATGGCAGGCAAATCTTTTGGTGTCGTTCCTTCTTCCCCGCAATCTATCTACCTAGAAGCTTGGAATGAGACTCACCCTGATAAGGCAGTTGTTATCCAATATGCAGAGTCTGACCCAGCCTCTTTAATACGTGATGTTTATAACGGTCGAATCGACGCGACTATTTACGCCACAACCTATCTAAAGGATGTTGAGGATACTTACGGCATCCAATTAAAAATGCATCCGATAGCTAACGAAGAAGAAATTAGAATTCCTGGCTCTTATTTTATTTTCCGCAAAGATGAAGTTGAATTGCGGCAAGTGGTTGATCGAACCCTACAAGCTATGCGACAAGATGGTAGTCTGAGTGAAATTTCACTGAAATATTTAGGTCAAGATGATACTCTGCTAAATGAAACAATTATTCAGCGCAATCAGAGCTTTGAATCCCAAAGACTTAAAGAACAAACAAACAGTCAACTTATTTCATTAAATGCCATTAAAATCGCTTTCCCACGGATTCTTGAAAAACTTCCGATTACCTTATTAATTACTCTTATTGCTGGGATAATCGGCTTAATACTTGGATTTATTTTAGCTATCATCAAACTCAAAAAGATCAAAGGTCTAAGGGGGTTCGTCAATCTTTTTGTTTCTTTTATGCGTGGAACCCCCTTGCTTGTTCAGCTATTTCTTGCTTATTACGGCTTACCCATCTTTCTACAATGGCTTAATCGATCAATTGGTACTGATTGGGATGTGAATCAAGTCCCTGCCATTCTTTACGCTTTCTTAGCCATGGGACTAAATGAATCTGCCTATAACTCTGAAACGATTCGCTCAGCCATTCTTTCTGTCGATCATAAGGAGATTGAAGCTGCCTATTCTATTGGCTTAAATGCTAGTCAAACCATGTGGAGAATTATCTTACCTTCAGCTATGATTAATGCCATACCTAACCTAGGAAACAGTCTTATTCGCTTATTAAAAGGGACATCCCTAGCCTTTACCATTACGGTCGTTGATATGATGGGTCAAGCCAAAATAACTGCTGGCTCTAATTTACGCTTTTTTGAAGCTTATATTGCTATTTCATTGATATACTGGCTCTTATGCATTCTATTAGAATGGTTGATTAAAAAACTGGAAAGCTATTACCAAGTGGGCTGATTTTTAGAAAGGAACTTAAAATGTTAGAACTAAATCATTGGTCAAAGTCATTTCAAAATAAAAAAGCTATTCAAGATATCCATTTAAAAGTTGAGGCTGGACAAGTCCTGACTATTATCGGACCCTCTGGATCGGGTAAATCGACTCTACTACGAACAATTAACTTTATTGAACCTGCTGACGAGGGAACTATTCGTTTGGATCAGTTAACACTGAATGTTGAAACGGTCTCTCAAACTGATGTTCTTAACCTCCGTAGACAAACAGCTATGGTATTTCAAAATTATGCATTGTTTTCTAAAAAGACTGCGCTGGAGAATGTGATGGAACATCTTTTAATGGTGAAAAAACTTTCTAAATCTCAAGCAAAGGAAAGGGCCATCCCCTTCCTACATCAAGTTGGTATGGGGGACCATCTAGATGACTACCCTCACCAGCTATCAGGCGGACAACAGCAAAGAGTTGGAATTGCTAGGGCTTTAGCGATTGAGCCCAAAGTTATCCTATTAGATGAACCCACTTCTGCTTTGGACCCTGAACTGGTTGGAGGCGTTTTAGACCTTATTCAAAAAATTGCCCACCAGCATATGTCCTTAATCCTTGTAACTCACGAAATGAAATTTGCCCAACAAGTATCAGACCGAGTCGTATTTTTAGACAAAGGTATCCTTTTAGAAGAAGGAAGCAGCTACGATGTTTTTAATAATCCACGACATCAACGAACACAAGCTTTTATTGAAAGTATTTCCTAAATAAATAACGCTCTCTTTGATGGATTAATCCCCATCAAAGAGAGTGCTGTTTTAATTTCTTTTTTTAATTCTAAGATTAATGAGTAGCGCCACCAACAGCTTTGATATCTTCTTTTTCATTATACTCAACAATCGCTTCAATTGCTTTTTCAATTCCCTTAGCAATATCCTTCAATGACATTGAAGGAACGTTTGGCTTATCAACCACTTGTTGGGTCATAAAAGGAATATGCATAAAGCCTGCTTTAGTATTCGGCATCTCTTTTGCCGCAAAATAAAGTGACTGATACATAATATGATTACAAACGAAAGTCCCAGCAGTATTCGAAACGCTTGCGGGTAGACCGGCTTTACGAATAGCTTCTACCATTGCTTTAACCGGTAAGCTAGCAAAATACGCAGGTTCTCCGTCTTTTTGAATAGAAACGTCAATCGGTTGATTGCCTTCATTATCTGGGATACGCGCATCATCTTGGTTAATGGCCACACGCTCAGGTGTTAACTCCGCACGCCCCCCTGCTTGACCGATGTTTAAAATAACATCCGGTTTTACTTCCAAGGCTTTTTCACGAACAACTTCCGCTGATTTATGAAAAACAGTCGGTATTTCTAATTTTATGATTTCTGCTCCTGCAATCTCATCAGGCAACATTCTTACTGCTTCAATGGCTGGATTTACGTCTTCGCCACCAAAGGGATCAAAGCCTGTTACTAAAATTTTCATCAAATTCCTCCCTATTCACTTCTATTTTACAATTAAAAAGCAAAGAAATACATTAATACAATATGGACTACAATCATTACCACTGCAACTGGAATCTGCTGTTTAATGACGCCATACTCATTCTTCATTTGTAATAGAGCTGCTGGCAAAGCATTAAAATTTCCAGCCATCGGCGTTATCAAAGTTCCACAATAACCAGCAGTCATGGCTAAGGCTCCTGCCACAAAAGGATCTGCCCCTAAGGCAAATACAAAAGGTATTCCTATTCCTGCAGTAATAACGGTGAAGGCTGCGAAAGCATTGCCCATAATGGCAGTGAAGATTACCATTCCCATTACGTAAGCAACCACTCCAAAGAAACGGCTATCAGCAGGAACGACGCCACCAATCAAACTGGCAATGACATCACCAACACCTGCCGCTGTAAAGACTGCTCCTAAAGCGGCTAGTAGCTGAGGTAAAATACCTGTAGTAGAAACTTGTTGTACCATTCGACTATTTTCATCAAGAAACTCATAGGGTTTAGCTTTTGAAACGATGAACACTATAACGGTGGCTAAAACTGCACCCATTGCGATCCCGACTACATTAAAGCTTTGAATCGTAAATCCAATAATTAAAGCCACTATCCCAAGTGTTAATACAGGGATAAAGATTTTATTACCGACTCTTTCAGAACGAGCTTCTGCTT
Organism: Facklamia sp. P12955; assembly: GCF_050409565.1. NCBI lineage: Bacteria > Bacillati > Bacillota > Bacilli > Lactobacillales > Aerococcaceae > Facklamia > Facklamia sp. P12955. The sequence continues at coordinate 18,630 of NZ_JBNUPF010000006.1, read as the reverse complement.
TATCTTCATCAACTATTGGTAAAGTTCCCACTTTAACTTGTTTAAAGAGTGATAAAGCACCCATGACACAGATGATAATTCCGATAATCATAGGGGGGATAAATTGTCCACCTAAAAAAGTGAGACCAGATAAACCCCAAAACATGGCTGTTCCAACTCGATTAGGATTCGTTTCGTCTGTAAAAGCTCGCCATGCCGTGTGGAGAAGTTGCAAACCAATAAGAATAAAAGTGATTTCCAAAAGCATTGGCACATAAGGTTCAAGTGCGGCATTTAAGCTTTCAAGGAAAGTTATCGCTAGAAACCCAGCATAATTACTTAAGAGCTGCATTATTTAACCTCCCCTTTATGATGACGTCTAATTTTGACATCCAATAATAAGTTGTAAACGACCACTACAATTAAAGCAATGATAGCAATTGGCATTGAAGCAACGGCTACATTAGCCGTCGTTCCTTCATAACCTAACTCTTTTAAAGTCCCAGCAATCAAGAGGACTCCAGCTGAACCTATGAAAGTATTTTGTCCAAAAAAGTTTCCGAAGTTCTCATTAGCCGCCGCACGCCCTTTAATCAATTCGGTTTCTTCTTCATTAAGATCGTCGCCTACTTTTAACTTAGTTGCTGCTTCACCCATTGGGTAGATTAATGGACGCACAAATTGTGGGTGTCCTCCCAAACGAATTGATAAAAATCCTGCAATTATACGAATCAACATATAAAGAGAGTATAGCCAACCAGTGGTTAACCCCTTTAGTTTTCCAATCAGTTTAACAGCTTGCTGTTTCAAACCATAAGCTTCTGATAATCCAATCATTGGTAAAGATAAAAAGAATAAAGATACAACTCGCTGTTTAGTATAAGTTTCTCCCAAAATTGTGAAAAATTCAGCCAGGGAAATCCCTGAAACTAAAGCTGTAGCTAATCCTGCCAGTATAACAGTTGCTAAGGTATCTAGCTTAAAATAAAAACCAAGAACGATAATAATAATTCCAATTAATTTAATCCATTCCATAAGTAACCTCCTTTTTTATGTTAGATTCTAATAGTACCATAGAGCTAACTCTATAACAAGTTCGTTTTATTGTTATAATCTTTTGCTAATATGGATAGTTTATTTATTGAAAAAGAAGGCTTCAAAACGAGCCTTCTTTTTTTATTTTAACTCTGCTTGTTGGATCTGCGCTTTGAGGTTTTGATCTTGGGAATAGTCTAAAGTGGTTTTTGTTTTATTGACTAGTTTGACTGGAATGGTTTCTGTCTGTAATTCGTGGCCATTATAATTAGCCTTTAAGCTCACTTCAAAAATTTGACCAACAAAGCCTGACAATTGAATCTGATTCTGTGAATACTCCTGACCATCAATATTAAATGAAATTACTTGAAAAGGTAGATCAGGTCTTACTCCTAATAGAGCTTTATCCACCATTAAAGTGTTTGTCACTGGTACTAAGGACAGCTTATGTCGGAGTGTTTCTAATTGACTATAATCTAAATCAAACCAAACCTCTTCGGTTTTTCCTTGATAAGTATATTGAATCATCACATTTTGTATTCGAGGCTCAATTAAAATGCCTCCTTTTGAGTTAATAGACTGAGTAGTTTGGTCTTCACTCAATATTTTTAGGTCACGATATTCATTAGAAAGAGAGAGTTGGACTGGTAAGGGATAAAGATTAATCGCATATTTAGGAAATATCAACAGGAAGCTTCCCGTTTTTTCTGTTTTCGCCAACTTACTTCCTTGCCATTCAATACCTGTTGATAAATTACCATTTAGCAATAATTGTGGAAAATCAATATCAGCTTCTTGATAATGTTCAATTGTTCGTTTGACATCTAAATCTGTCCAGGGCGCTTCAGTAATAGGTGTTTTTACTACCGCTGCTGCCTTTAAATAATCTTTCTTTTTAATAGCCTTAGTGAATTGCTCTTCAACTGCTGCTTTAGAAAAATTTAAGCGATAAATCATGACAAAACTAATTACTCCTAAAAAAATCAGGCTAAAACCAACAAACTTTTTCCAATCAAAGCCTTCTCGCTTAGTTAGTACCCTGTGGTCTTTATGATCTAATTGTGTAGTCTCAGATTTATTATCCACCTGGTCTGTTGACAAGTTTCTTTCATCTTGTCCATGATATAAATCCATTCTACTTTGGGACAGAACAGAATCTTTTGGACTCTTTTCATTTTCTAATAGATTTACTCTTCCATCAAAGGATGCACTATCATTTTCTTTATATAAATGATCATTGTTTAACGGCAAGCCACACTCTGAGCAATATTTAGCATCTGGCAGATTTTCATAACCACAATTCAAACATTTCATAAGTATTCTCCTTCTTAATATATTCAACCAAATCTATAAGAAATATATATTTTTCTCAAAAAAGAACCCCTCACTTAGTAAGGGTATTTCTTATTTATTTACTTGAAAGTTTGGATAACTGTGCAAAAAAGTCTTGATTATTATCTGTCTGACGCATTAATTGTATTAATTGTTCGGTATATTCTAAACCGTTAGAAGTCATTAAATTGCGCAAGTCCCAGATTTGACTTAAATAGTTTTCCTCAATTAATAATTCTTCTTTACGGGTAGAAGATTTTTTAATATCAATAGCTGGGAAGATACGTCTTTGGCCTAATTCTCTGGACAAATGAAGTTCCATATTGCCCGTGCCTTTAAACTCTTCATAAATAATGTCATCCATTCTTGATCCAGTATCTACTAGAGCAGTAGCTAAAATCGTTAAAGACCCGCCATTTTCAATGTTTCTAGCTGAACCAAAGAACCGCTTAGGAAAATAAAAAGCTGCAGGATCGAACCCTCCGCTCAATGTTCTTCCACTCGGTCGCACCACCAAATTATAAGCTCGTGCTAACCGTGTGATTGAATCCAAAAGGACAACAACATCTTGTCCATCTTCCACCAAGCGACGTGCATGAGAAAGTAGTAAATCTGCCAAACGCACATGGTTTTGCGGTCTTTCATCAAAAGTTGATGAGACAACCTCTGCCTTGACTGAACGCTCAATATCAGTTACCTCCTCAGGACGCTCATCAATTAAGAGAATAAAGAGTTTACTATCAGGATAATTACTGGCAATCCCTCGCGCTATCTCTTTTATAATAGTTGTTTTACCAGCCTTAGGTGGTGCGACAATCAATCCCCTTTGACCGAACCCAATTGGTGCAATCACATCAATCAGGCGGTTTGATAAAACATTTTGTTTATATTCCAATTTTATCTGCCGGTCTGGATAAATGGGTGTTAGACTGGCAAAAGCATCTCGATTAAGCGTTTCTTCAGGATCTCTCCCATTGACGCTCGATATCTGCATCAAACCATAATAACGTTCTGAGTCCTTAGGCGGTCGAGCAGGTCCTCCTACTCGATCACCATTTCTCAAGGAAAACCGGCGGATTTGTGAATCTGAAATATAAACATCTTCCCTACTAGGAGAGAAATTAATCGGACGAATAAAGGCTAGGCCTTCATCATTAGGAATATCTAAGATACCTTCCACTTGGAAAAAACCTTGCTTTTCCTTTTGTGTTCGCATCACAGCTAAAGCTAATTCTTTTTTAGACAGTTGACTAAAATCAGGGATTTTTAATTCCCTAGCATAAGCATATAAGTCTTTTACTTCTTTATTTAATAAATTCTCTAAGGAAAATGCATCACTCACTGGGTACTTCCTTTCTATTCATCCTCAACCATTTGGATATCAGCTCCGACTTCTTGCAGTTTTTCAACAATATTTGAATAACCTCTTAAGATATTATCAACACCTGTAATCTCTGTTTGACCCTCTGCCATTAAACCAGCAATAACTAAACAGGCTCCTGCTCTTAAGTCACTGGCACGAACTGGAGCACCAGTCAATTTAGCCGGGCCCTCCACACGAATAATATCGCCATCCACCTTAATATTAGCTCCCATACGATTTAATTCAGGAATATGCTTAACTCTTTGAGGGTATATGGTATCCGTAATCGTTCCCTTTCCATTTGCTTTAATTAATACAGAAGTTAATGGCTGCTGTAGATCCGTTGCAAATCCTGGATAAGGTTGGGTTTTTAATGAAACCATTTTTAAATCATCCGAGCGATGAACGAGAATACTATCTTCTCCAATTTCCATCTTAGCACCCATCTCATTTAGTTTGGCGATAAAACTTTCAATATGCTCAAAAATTACATTATTAATTTTAATTTCATTTCCCATTGCTACTGCAACTGAAATATAGGTTCCTGCCTCAATTCGATCGGGAATAATTGTATGAGTGGTTCCTTTTAGACGGTCGACACCTTCGATTCGTATAACTGAAGTTCCAGCTCCACGAATTTTTGCCCCCATTTTATTTAATAGAGTCACTAAATCAATAATTTCTGGTTCACGTGCGGCATTCTCAATAATCGTCTTCCCCTCAGCTCTAACTGAGGCTAAAATAGTGTTGATAGTTGCTCCAACTGAAACCACGTCCATATAGATTCGGTTTCCATTAAGCCCTTCGGGAGTTGAGAGGGTAATTACCCCGTATTCATCCTCAACCACCGCACCCAAAGCTCGGAAGGCTTTTACGTGCTGATCAATTGGACGAGGTCCTAAAAAACAACCTCCGGGTAACCCTATTACGCCCTCCCCAAATTTTGATAAGGTTGCTCCCATAAAGTAATAAGAAGCTCGCAAACTCTGAATTTTACCTGTTGGCATAGGGATTGACTGCATATGAGAAGGGTCAATTTTTAATATATTATTTTCAAAAGAAGTCTTGACGTGGAACTCATCCAAAATTTCAAGTAGAGAGTGGACATCTTGAATATCTGGCACTCCTTCTAAGATAACCTCCGAATCGGCTAAAATGGCTGCTGGAATTAAGGCAACGGTAGAATTTTTTGCTCCATTAATATTAATTTCACCATTTAGTGCTTTGCCTCCACGGATGATCAATTTTTTCATAGATAATGACTCCTTTTTATCAAGATTAGTCGTTATTTCGACATTTTCGTATAATTTTTTTCTAATTCTTTTTCAATAGCGGCTTGAATACTAGCTAAGCCTTGCCACTGCTGAGGATCTCTTAACCCTGCAGCATTTATCATATTAATAATTTGCTGATGAACTTCCTTAGCTTCAATTTTTAGACGATGTTTTAACCAAGCATCATCTACATAGATTAATTCATGGGCCACAATATTTCTCGCATATTTTTCAATATGTCGTATTTGAACAGCTAACTTTAAAATTTTCGGGTCTTTTACATAGTCTTCTACTAACTTTAATAAGTGACTAGAAGAAACATAGTGCGAATAATTAAAATGTTTCCCATAGTAGCGTTCCCAAGTTCTATTAATTTTGCCATTTTTATCAGCTTCGATTAAAGACTGGTTCCACTGTAAACCGCGATAAATAGGGATCCCTTCATCAGTTTCTTTCATTACCTCAACCAAATAACGTTCAAGATCGGGGAATACCGTGTTTTCTAAAGTTAGCCTTAATACATCTACCAATAAAGGTGTAATTGCTCTTAAATAATCATCATATTCTTTAATTTCCAATTTAATGGCTAAGCCTTGAATATAAGAATAGACACGACGCTCTAAAAGACTAGGCTTTGTAAGATAGTCCATTTCAACTTGCCCAGATAATTCTTCGATCGTTTTCAAATCTGTATGAATATAAGCATGACCTAATTGCAAGAGTTTAGATAATTCTTGACTTTCCCAAGAAGAATTGTCTTCTAAAAATTTGAGCATTGTTTGATAATGCTGATGATAAAGTAACTGTTTCAGCAAAGCAAATTGAGTCTGATTATTGTGAATACTATTATGTGACAATGAATCCACATCCTAATTTCTTATAATATAGGCGTATTTTATCATATTGAAGCTTAAATTTCGAACGAAGCAGCAAATTGTCATCAAATCGTGATAGCATTAAAATAGATTTTTTAACTTAGCTAACTACAATTATCTTATCTGGAATAAAAAGGAGACCCATTCAAATGAACCGGTCTCTCTAACTTTTTTATTTTTAGTCTTCTTCTAATTCTTCTAAATCATCGTCCTCTTCGTCAAAATCTTCATCTTCATCGAGGTCGATTTCTTCGTCACCTAATTCAGATAAATCCGTTGCATACTCATTCAGCTCTTCATCTTCATCTGGCTCATCTTCCTCAACGTCAGCAACTAGGATTTCGATTGGTTCATCTTCTTCGTCCTCTTCGTCTTCTTCATCTTCGTCTTCATCATAAACATACCCATCATCGCTATCTTCAGGGTCATCATCATTGTAATCAATCATATCTTCTTCATTGTCAGCGAAAGCATTCACTTTTCCTGACTTCTTCTTACGGCGTTTTGAAGCTTCTTCTTCAGAAGAAGTAATGATTTCCTCATCAATTTCATCCACTGCATACCATGATCTTAATCCCCAACGGTTGTCACCTACTGAGATAAAACGCCCATCAATATTTAAATCTGTATAAAAGCGAATCATTTTGGCTTCAATAAACTCATCTGAAACTTTTAGATAGCTTTGTATATCTAAAAGCAGTTGAGTAAAATCAATAGCCTCACCATTTTCTTCTAAAATAGCATATGCCACTTCAATTAACGATAATTCTTCCTTTATTTGGCCTTCAAATTTCTTTAATTCCATTTTTATCCTCCTTAAAATTCTCACTAGGAATTGCTAATTTATGATGTAAATTTCAATTGATAGAAATATTCACCTAGTGATTGATCGTTCGTATGCATTTGATAGTGAATTTGTATCATTTGACCGTCAGCTGTCTTACTATAGTCAATTCTATGCGTTTTGATTTCTAATAATAAGATACCTTGATCACTTTCATATAGAGTGGTGGTTGCGTGATTTATATTAAAAACTAAAGTCTGCTTTCCTTGATCTACCTTCACTTTGTTAATCTTTTGTTTTGAATCATCCAGTTGCCATTTTACTTCAATTTTTCTTTCTAATTGATCATGATAAATTAGTTTTTGATAGGTAGAAAGAATATAAGTATGACCTTGACAGGAGTGCTCCCATCGGTCTGAATGTTTCGTTTGTGCATAATTTATTTTTTGCTCGACATAAACATCGACTGCTTGTTTTTCCATCTTTCTCCTCTCATCCTTATGTCGTCTCTGATACACCAGGACGGACTCGAACCATCATCTTTCGCTTAGGAGGCGAGTGCTCTATCCAGCTGAGCTACTGGTGCTTAATTGATTAATAAGTAGTTTTACTTTAAAGCTTTCATGTTATTATAAAACAAAATTTGCTATAATCAAAGTGTTAATAGCCTTTACAATTTAACAATTTGAGGAGTATTCGTCAATGACTGATTCAAATCTATTATCTATTCTATCACAACATAAATGGTTAGTTTTTCAAGAACAAGAAAACCCACTGAAAGATCAAAGAGATGTAGCCTTAGCTTATCAAGATAGTTTTCTTAGATATCTCCTACAAAAAAATGACCTTCAAAAAAAAGATAAAGCTTATGGTATTTTTCATTTTTATCCTATTTTTAAACCGAGTGTCTTCTTAGGAGCTAAAGATAAACTTTTAAAAAACTTACCCAAGGGTGTTAGCTATTTAAAAGAAGCAGGCTATCAAGTATCTGTAAGACCACATGGTGGATTGGGAGTGGTTGAAGATGCAGGCATCCTAAATTTTGCAATTGTAACAGACAATCGTTCAATCAACTTATCAATTGACCAAGCTTTTAGCTTTTCCATTGCAGTAATTCAAGCGACTTTAAATCATTACGGTTTAACAGTAGAGGCTTATGAAATTGCTGATTCTTACTGTCCAGGTAAATATGATGTGGTCATTAACCAAAAAAAGGTAGGCGGAATTGCACAGCGTCGCTATAAAGATGCTGTTACTACTGCTGCTTATATTGGTATCAATGGTAACCAATTTGCTCGTGGCCAACTAATGAAGCAATTTTACTCACTTAGTCAATCCGATCAACGCTTTCCTACTATTGAACCTCGTTCTATGTCAACGCTATCTGAAATTCTTGGCCAAGATCTTTCCTTATCTGATTATCAAAAACATTTTATAAACTACCTCTCTCAAAAAACAGCGATTGATCAAGGAAATTATAAAGACCCTGAATTAATTTCTATCTATCAACCGCTATTTGAAAAAGCCTATCAACGTAGTCAAAAAATTCAACCACTTACATAGAAAAGTCTAAAGGAGTGAAATAGGTGTCTGAATTCCAAAATATTATTGCCAATCAAAAACTTGAGCGTGAAAAAGTTTTCCGTGATCCTGTTCATGATTATATTCATATTCGTGACCGTATCATCATTGATTTAATTGACACCAGAGAGTTTCAACGCTTGCGCCGCATCAAACAATTAGGAACTTCTTCTTATACTTTTCACGGTGCAGAACACTCTCGTTTTAACCATTCGCTAGGTGTTTACGAAATTACCCGTCGCATTATCAGCCAATTTGACCGTAATTATCGCTCTAAAACGGATGGCGATGGGTTATGGAATAATGATGAACGAATGGTTGCTATTTGCGCAGCCCTTTTACATGATATTGGACATGGTCCTTTCTCACATACTTTTGAAGCTATTTTTAATACTGACCATGAGGCCTTAACTCAATTAATTATCACTTCTAAGCAAACGGAAGTTAACCAAGTTTTAAGAAGATTAGGTGATGACTTCCCTGAAAAGGTAGCGTCCGTCATCAATAAAACCTATCCTAATCAACAAGTTGTTCAATTAATCTCCAGTCAAATTGATGCCGACCGTATGGATTATTTAAGAAGAGATGCCTTTTATGCAGGGGTATCCTATGGTGAATTTGACTTAACTCGCATTTCGCGTGTCATCCGACCGTTTGATAAAAGAATCGTTTTTGATTTTTCTGGTATGCATGCGGTAGAAGATTATATTATGAGTCGCTATCAAATGTATATGCAAGTTTATTTCCACCCAGTTTCTAGAGGAATGGAACAAGTCCTCAAGGGACTTTTAGCTCGTGCTAAAGATTGTTATCTTGAACGTGACAACTGTCAAAAAATTGAGGCTCCTATCCACTTACTCGAACCTTTTTTAAAAAACAATTGGACCCTTGATGATTATCTCAAGTTAGATGATCATATAATGAACGCTTATTTTATCCAATGGGCAGATGAAAAAGATCCCATTCTTGCTGATTTGGCCTACCGTTTTATTAATCGTAAGCCTTTTAAATCAGTCATTACAAATGACAATGAAAGAGAAGAGCTACGTACTGCCATCTTCAATGAATTAAGTAAAGTCGGATTTGACCCTAACTATTATATTAATGAAGATTCCAGCTTTGACCTTCCTTACGATTATTATCGACCTTATCACTCAAGTCAAAAAGTACAAATTGACTTAGTCACTAAAACCAATCAAGTTGTCGAACTTTCTCAAGTTTCAAGTTTAGTTCATTCCTTAACAGGTCAAGTCAGAGGAGACCATCGTATTTTCTTTCCTAGAGAGTTTATTGCTGATTTATACAATTTGCCTCAAGAAAGTCTCACTGATAGTCAAAAGAAAATTTTAGATGCTTATACCAATGAACGCCACGATGTTACCCACAATATTCAAGAACGCTTATTCTAGAAAGGAAATCTATGAAAAAAGAAAAATCATGTGGAGCAGTTATCTACTATAAAGATAATCAAGACTTTCTTTTTCTCCTCATCCAACATGAAAATGGTGGCCACTGGGCATTTCCTAAAGGACATATTGAAAAAGGTGAAACGGAAGAAGAAACAGCCCTTCGAGAAATTAAAGAGGAAACAGGTCTCGAAGTTGAATTGAATAATCAATTCAGAGAGACTACTCTCTTTTCTCCTAAAAAAGATGTTATGAAAGAAGTCGTCTATTTTATAGCAAAGACAAACTCAAATAAAGTCACTCGTCAATTAGAAGAAGTGAGTCAATTCATATGGCTTCCTTACCAAGAAGCTCTAGATAAAATTACTTATTCGAATGATAAAGACTTATTAGTCAAAGCTCAGAACTTTCTTCATTAAGAAAACCCATTAACCTATGAAGCGGTGAGATAAACACTGCTCATAGTTAATGGGTTAATCTTTTTTCATTTTAAATCTTTTCTTGGTCTTCTGACTTATTGAGAGTTTCATAGCTTTCGTCTGACTTTACCTCTTCTTCCAGAACGAGATCCCCTTCTAGATCTGTGTTAACAGCAACAACTTCTTCTGCTTCATCAGAAGGCTCAACTACTTCATAAGTTTCAACTTCCTCAAATTGGTTGGGCTCTGTTACCTCAAAATCCATTGGCTCGGCAACTTCAACTTCCTTTGTTTGTCTTGGGTCAATGTCTTTTGCTTCCTCTTTTACAAAGTCGGCTTTATGAGTGTCTTTTTCTTTTGATACCGACTCTTGATGAAGGACTTCACCTGTCCTAGGATCAAAATCCGACCTCGGAGCCACTTTATCAGTGACCTCAGGCTCAATAGTAGCTTGCGGTTTTTGACGCTTGTTCATTAGATAGTGATAGCCAAAATAAACAAACAAACATAAAACAGATAAGATAAGTATTCCTGCAAGAACCTTATCCCAATCGACTTGCATCCAACCATTGAATAAAGCAACAGCAATTATCACTAAGGCTGAAGCCCCAATATGACTCGCTAACTTTTGACCAAAAGTTAGTGATTTTGTGTAATAGATTAGGAACAATAGACCTAAAATAATTCCTAAAATTACAATGGATAAGAAAGTATAAATTTGAGGTCCTCCCAAACTGGTTAATAATCCATAAGTTAGTAAAGTAACTAATAAACCATATTGCACAAATGATCCGGCACGCTTGAACATTGAAATTCCTCCTCTATGTCTGTACTGATGGTTCAATTATACCATATTTGAGACAATAAGCCGTCTGAACGAATTGTATTTTTATACAGTCGAAAAACAATGCTCAACATGTCGTATCACTATTATTACCAAGCAGGTTGATCCGAACCCTTTGAAACTTCTTCTATTTTTTTAGCTGTTTGTTCACTTTGATAAAGTTCTACAATTTTTAAAAATAGTGGGTTTTTACTATCTTCCTTACGACTAGCAATAATATTTTTATATGAATCTGGTAGCTTTTCAATATCCGCCGCATCGTTAAAAATAACGAGATCTTCTTCGAGTTCTGCATCATTGGCAAAATTATTATTAATAACCGCAGCCGCTACATCGGGTAAAGCCGACACTAATTGTGCAGCATCTAATTCTTCAAACTTTAAATTCAATTCATTTTTGGTGATATCACTTACTTCAGCTAACACACCCGCTTCATCATCCACTTCAATCACACCTGCTTGTTCAAGTGCTAGTAAAGCACGCCCCCCATTTGTCGCATCATTTGGAATAGCAATCTTATCTCCTTCTTTTAATTGATCGAGAGAATCAATTTTTTCAGAGTAAACTTTCAAAGGTGCAACATATGTATAACCTATCGATACTAAATCTCCGTCATTAGCTTGGTTCCAATCATTTAAAAACTCAACATGCTGGAAGGCGTTTAAATCAATCGACCCATCAGACAAAGATATATTTGGCTGAACATAGTCATTGAATAGAACCAGTTTGATTTTTATTCCTTCCTCCTCTTCTGCAATATCAGCAACACTTTGCCAAACATCTTCTTCATATTCTGAAGCGACACCCACTGAAACACTCTGACCTGAAAAATCTTCTTTATCTTCAGCGAAGACATTATTGAGAGTAACCCCCCCTAATAAAGAACCCACTAATAATACTTTTAAAAATTTTTTCATCATAATTCTCCTTTTCTAATACTTTCTTTTATGTTTTTCTGCCTTTCGAATCAACCAATTAAATAGCAATTGACTGATCAAAACAATTAATAAAATCAATAAGGTTGCTACTATGACAACGTCAAAACGACTTCTTTGATAGCCTCTAGCGATCGCAACGGTTCCTAAACCACCTCCAGCTACTACACCCGCCATAGCTGTCAAGCCAATAACATTAATAACAGTCGAAGCAGATACTCTTAATAAAGATCCTAAGCCCTCTCGAATATAGACACGCCATATGATGTCCCACGGTGAAGACCCCATGGCCTGAGCCGCTTCAACAATCCCTTCATCTACCTCTAACAAAGCAATCTCCACCTGCCTAGCAAAGAAGGGAATCGTTCCTACAATGATAGGAATGGCAGCCGCCGTCGGGCCAATGGAAGTATTTACAAGCATACGTGTAAAAGGGACTAATAAAGCCAAAAGAATAATAAAAGGAATGGATCTAAAAATATTAATAAAACTGTCTAAGACTTGATAAATCCATTGGTTTTTTAAAATACCTTTTGGTCCTGTTACAACAATAACTACGCCAAGCATTAAACCTAATAAACCTGCAAAAAGGATGGTCAGTATCAGCATATATAAGGTTTCGATAGTTGCAACAATAAATTCGTCGAGAATGGGCCAAGCATTGGGTAACCATTTTTCTAAAAAAGATGATAAATTGGGGAATTGGTCATTAATAAAGGAATATACATTTACTTCTAATTCATCCACTTAACACCCTCCCTATCGGTTAAAATCTCGACATTTACTTTATGTTTTTCCAGAAAGACTAAAGCTCGTTCCCAATCTTGCGACTTTGATTCAACCGTGACAACAAGATTACCTACAAATGATCCTCTTAAAGCTTCAATATTACCATATAAAATATTACAATGTACCTGATAGTCTCTGGCTAACTGTGCAATAAAGGGCTCCGTCACCTCTTGACCGACAAAGGATAAGCGAGCGATGAAATAATCTTCTGAAGAGTTAGCTCCTCGCATTTCTTTAAGCACTAATTCATAGTCCCAATCAAAGTGGGTAGCCATATTTATAAACTCTTGCGTCAATGGGTTTTGAGGTTGGGTAAACATTTCGACAATGCCATTCTCTTCAATCACTTGCCCTTCAGCCATTACAGCCACTCGATGACAGAGGTTTTTAACAACATTCATATCGTGAGTAATCATTATAATCGATAAGCCCAATTCTTGATTTAACTGCCTTAGCAAATCAAGAATAGAATGTGTGGTTTTAGGATCCAAAGCAGAGGTTGCCTCGTCACACAATAAAATTGAAGGGTCTGTAGCTAAGGCTCTAGCAATCGCTACTCTTTGCTTCTGCCCACCTGATAACTGTTCAGGATAGGCTTGAGCTTTATCTAATATGCCAACCATTTCTAACAAAGCAGACACTTTCGCTTCTTTTTCAGCAGTAGATAATTTTAAATCTTTAAGTGGGAAAGCAACATTCTCTGCCACCGTTCTTGAATTCATCAAATTAAAGTGCTGAAAGATCATCCCTATCTTCTTGCGAGATTTTCTCAATTCAGACGCTGACAGTTGCATCAAATCAACTCCATTTATTATCACTTGCCCGCTAGAAGGTCTTTGTAAAAGATTGATTGTTCGAACTAAAGTGGATTTGCCGGCACCAGAATAACCCACAATGCCAAAGATTTCCCCCGCTTGTATCTGTAAGCTTACACCTGAAACCGCTTGGATTTTTTTATTTTCTTTTTCAAAAGTGACAGATACATTTTTTAATTCAATCAAGTATTCACTCCTTTCAATAAAACACAAAAAACTCTCCTCCAATAAAGGACGAGAGTTAATACTTCGTGGTACCACCTTAATTTGTAACCTCATCACTAAGGTTACCTCTGCCAGTACGCAAGTGAGTATCACTTGTTATACTGAGGCTTACTAACGGTTGCAGCCGTTTATCCTTATTGCTATGCATTCAGGATAACCACTCCATGGCCATTTTCAATCGCTTCCTACTGCTTGATTTCACCCTACTCAAGCTCTCTTTAAAATAGTCTGACGATCTACTTTCCACATCTACGTGTTTCATTCGATTTGTTAGAAGTATTCTAATCAAAAAAAACAATCCTGTCAACCATTAATCTACAAAAAATTTTTATTGAAGGATAACTACCTTAGCAATAAGCATATAGCTAGTTATATTTAAGGAATCGCTAGATTAAATCCCTCACTCTTTTCTCATCAAAAATATTATTTTCTAATTTTTAATAATCCATTCCATCTTCTAGCATTACATTAAAGCCTTGTTTACTAACAACTTGCATTAACTGGGCTCTTTTCTTTTCGCCAATAGCAATTTTATTTTTAACTTGATTAGTAAAGCTATCCACTCTTTGATTGCTATTTCTAGTGTCATAGTATTGTGTCATTTCCTTGTCATAGTCTGCCAACATTTGAAGATAATCTGGATTTGCGCGATAATAATTTTCAGATAATTTAAATTCGATTGGCATTCGTGGTTTCAATGGGGGTTGATCGTCCGGATAGCCATATCCAACCCCTACTAAAGGAAAAGTCAAGTCAGGTAGTTTTAATAGTTCAATGACTCTAGCTGAATCGTTTAAAATCGATCCAAAATAAACCGTTCCTAATCCTAAAGATTCAGCAGCGATCACTAAGCTTTGAGCTTGAATATAAACATCAGCCACTCCCTGAAAGAAATAATCCATTGAGCGATATTTTTCTCCTTGATAGCCTTTAGCCTTAGCTATTTCAGCATTGCGATGCCAATCCACAAGAAAAATCAATAGTTCAGGCACCTCGGCAAGATAGGCTTGTTTTGCAACCTTGGCTAATTCTTCGCGTAAAATACGATCAGTAATACGGACAACTGAAACGGCCTGCAACCCATTAGAAGTCGGACTGGCATTCATAGTTTCCATTAGTTGCTGACGAGTTTCCACTGCAACTGGGCGATCTTTATAAAAGCGAATACTACGGTGATTTTGAATCTGTCTGAGTGTTTCTTCCATAAAAAGGTCTCCTTTTAATTTGATGTCTCTAATTTAGCATTTACTGATTTTAATTTCTATTAATGAAAGGTAGGATATTTTTGAAAAAACATTTTCCTTTTATCATTGTTGGCGGTGGTATTGTTGGATCGACAGCTGCCTATTATCTGACTCGTTCTGGCTATCCAGTAATTCTTCTCGATAAAGAAGTTGGTCAAGCCAGCCAGGCGGCGGCTGGAATTATTTGTCCTTGGTTTTCCAAAAGAAGAAATAAAAAATGGTATCACCTTGTCGTTCATGGTGCAGAATTCTACCGTCAATTTATTCAAGATTTAACTGAAGACGGATTTGATGCTTCCAGTCTTTTTAAGGAAACTGGGACTTTGATTCTACGTAAAAATGAAAAAGACTTACACAGAGATCTTGAAAACGCAGATTCAAAAAGAGAGCAATCTCCTTCTATCGGAAAAGTTTCAACACTAACACAAGAAGCAATTCATGATTTGTTTCCTCTTATTGATAGCCCTTGGCCTGGCTCTTTAATTAAAGGGGGTGGCCGAGTAGATGGGCAGGCATTGGTTGCTTTATTACATAAAGCGATTCTAACAAAAGGGGGGAAAATAGTTAAAAAAGAAGTTCAGTTGCTTAAAGAAGGAAAGAGCTTTTTGATTCAGTCTGATCAAGACTCATTTACTGCAGATCAGGTCCTTTTGGCAGCAGGACCCGCTGTCAAAGAACTTCTAAGCTCCTTGCGGTTTGATTGTAACTTGCGCCCTCAAAAAGGCCAGCTATTTTCTATCTACCACCCACAATGGGTCGATAACAACTGGCCTGTTATTATGTCACCGGGTGGCATTGATATCCTTCCCTTTGATAATGGTGAGATAGTAATTGGCGCAAGTCATGAAGATGACCAAGCAAAAGACTTAACCATTAATCCCCTGGTTATCAAAGAGCTAAAAACAAAGGCTGAGCAAATTTTTCCGGATGTTTTTAACTATCCTCTTTATCGAGTAAAAGTAGGTACTCGAGCCTTCACTGACAATGGCGATATCTTAATCGGATCCATCCCTGATTTATCCAATCTATGGACAATTTCTGGCTTAGGGTCTTCCGGCTTAACAAGTGGACCCTATCTAGCTTATCAATGGGTCCATAAAATCATCAATAATTATTGGGATCTTCCCGAAGAAATTATTTCCAGTCACCAACTTGTTCATAAAATATAGCAAATGAAAAATTTCAACATTGATTTATTTCGAATTCATGGTACTCTATAAGTATTAAATGAATTGTTACGGAGGAATTAATTTTTATGTGGAAAGAATTTAAAGGTTTTATTGCAAATAAAAATGTTGTTACTATGGCAACTGGGATTATTTTAGGGTCAGCTTTTACAGCAATTGTTACTTCTTTAGTCGATAATATTTTTATGCCACTCATTATAGCCATTACAGGTCAAGCAGATGTTTCAGGTCTTGTTCTGACAGTTGGTAAGACTGAAATTGTTTATGGAGCATTTATCCAAGCAATTATTAATTTTCTTTTAATTGGTAGCTTCTTATTTATCACACTTAAAGCTTTAGAAAAAGCACAAAATAAAAAAATTATTTCTCCAGAAGAAGAGCCAGCAAGCCCTTCAGAAGTCGAACTATTACAAGATATACTCTCAGAATTAAAAAGTAAATAATTAATTAGTTTTAATACCCAGACAAGCCCAGCTTTTCTGGGATTTCCCTTTTCTTGTGCACATTGCCTATCGTATAATCCACAAATTTCAGTTAAGCTAGAATTATTATGTAAGAAAGAAGGATTAAAATGGTTGAAATAAACTTAAAGTCGATTAATAAAAGATATGAAGGCGCAAAAACCAATTCAGTAACTGATTTTAATTTAGATATAGCTGATCAAGAGTTCATCGTCTTTGTTGGACCTTCCGGCTGTGGAAAATCAACCACCTTAAGAATGATTGCTGGTTTAGAAGAAATAACAGCAGGCGAACTGATTATAGATGGTAAATTGATGAACGACGTAGCACCTAAGGATCGAAACATCGCTATGGTCTTTCAAAATTATGCCCTTTACCCGCACATGACTGTCTACGACAACATGGCTTTTGGTTTAAAGCTGCGTAAGTATGATAAAAGTGAAATTACTCGACGTGTCAATCATGCCGCTGACTTACTCGGCTTAACTGAATTTTTAAACCGCAAACCAGCCGCTCTGTCCGGTGGTCAAAGACAAAGAGTCGCTTTAGGTCGAGCGATTGTTCGTGATGCCAAAGTCTTTTTAATGGATGAGCCTTTATCAAATCTTGACGCTAAATTGCGCGTACAAATGCGGGCAGAAATTGCCAAACTGCATCAGCAATTAAAAACAACTACTATCTATGTAACCCATGACCAAACTGAAGCTATGACAATGGCCAGTCGAATCGTTATTATGAAAGACGGCTATATTCAACAAATAGGTAGCCCTCAGGAAGTTTATAATAAACCCAATAATGTTTTTGTGGCAAGCTTTATCGGCTCACCAGCTATGAACTTCTTTACTGTTACTATTGAAAGTAATACCTTAACCAATAATCAAGGTATTAACTTGCCATTAAGCCCTCATCACAAAAAGTTGTTATCAGATAAGGGTTATTTAGGAAAAGAAATTATTCTTGGCATTCGTCCGGAAGATATTCACGCGGAAACAAGCATTGTTGCGAAATCTAAAGACTCGCTTGTTAATGCTAAGATTTCTGTCGCAGAGTTGCTGGGGTCCGAATCCATGCTGTATCTAACGATTGGATCAGATGAGTTCATTGCTAGAGTAAACGCACAAGAAGTATATACTCCAGGAGAATCCATTGAATTAGCCTTCGATATGGAAAAAATTCATTTCTTCGATAAAGAAAGCGAAAAAGTTATTCGCTAAATTAAGTATAATCTTTAAACCGTTTATTTACGAGGAGGTCTTACAATGAAAGCAAAAGGAGTCATTCAAATTCCTCACTCTCTTCTTGATTTAGAAGGCTCTCATAAAGAAGGTTATTGTCTGTTTCATATCTTTTTTGAGCATTTGCAAACAGACTTTGATCAATCCTTGTGGTTATCTACTCTCAGATCAAGCAGTCAAAACATTATTGATTATATAAAACGAAATTCACATCACTTTGTTTATGTCATCCACAATTCTTTTTGGGCTAACCAAGGATCCCAAATGATGGAAGGAATTCTAAAAATGCTTAATGATGATTTTGGACAATCAGCGCTTGTCATCATAGGGTCTCCTTATACTGGTATAGAAAGTGTTGAAGATCAAATTTCTTTTGACGTGGCTCAGATAGAAAGTCATCAGAGGTTACTTAAGAAAAACACCATTAATCGCATGAGCCATTTGCTTTTACAACAAGTTGGTAAGAACTTACAAGAAAGTCATCTCGCCCAATTTGCTAACTATGGTCAAACGATTTCAGATGATCAAGATCGTGCGTTGATACGCCAACTCTTTCTAAATGGGGGGAATATTAGTAAAACCGCCCAGGATTTGTACTTACATCGCAACACGCTTAATTATCGAATTGACCGTTTAAATAAGTCAAGCGGCTTGAATTTACGCTTAATATCAGACTTGACTCTCTTATATTTACTGATTTGCTAATTTGAATAACCGATTATTTTAAACACATTACACATGAAAAGCCCAGTTACTGGAAGTAATTGGGCTCAGACTGTAGACAAAGTCCTTTAAATCACCAACCTATGGTGATTTAGAGGGCTTTTTGATATATAATAAAAAGAAA